>JANXLW010000212.1 GCA_025354965.1 Betaproteobacteria bacterium | reverse complement strand
TGATGGCCGGCCAGGGTCAGGCACCGGCGCGTCAGGCGGCGTTCAAGGGCGGGTTGCCCATCAGCGCGGGCGCCGTGACGCTGTCCAAGATGTGCGGCTCGGGCATGCGTGCCGCCATGTTCGGTCACGACATGTTGCTGGCCGGCAGCGCGGACGTGCTGGTGGCCGGTGGCATGGAAAGCATGACCAACGCGCCCTACCTGCTGCCCAAGGCGCGTGGCGGCTACCGTATAGGCCACGACCGCATTTTTGACCACATGATGCTCGACGGCCTGGAAGACGCCTACGAAGCCGGCCGCTCCATGGGCACTTTTGGCGAAGACTGCGCCGCCAAGTACAACTTCAGCCGCGAACAACAGGACAACTTCGCCATTGCCAGCGTGCAACGGGCGCAGGCCGCCACCAAGTCCGGCGCGTTTGCGGCGGAAATCACGCCGGTGACAGTCAAAGGCCGTGCCGGTGACACGCTGATTTCCATCGACGAAGGCCCCGGCAAAGTCAAACTCGAAAAAATTCCTGCCCTTAAACCGGCCTTCAAGAAAGACGGCACCATCACCGCCGCCAGCAGTTCCAGCATCAACGACGGCGCCGCCGCGCTGGTGATGATGCGCGCCTCCACTGCCGCCAAACTGGGGTTGAAACCACTGGCCCGCATCGTCAGTCATGCAGTGCACGCGCAGGAACCCAACTGGTTTGCCACGGCCCCGGTTGGTGCCGTGAACAAGGCGTTGGTCAAAGCCGGCTGGGGTGTCAAAGACGTGGATCTGTGGGAAGTCAATGAAGCTTTTGCCGTGGTGCCGATGGCGCTGATGCACGACCTGGGACTGAGCCACGACGTAGTCAACGTCAACGGCGGCGCCTGTGCGCTGGGCCACCCGATCGGCGCCAGCGGTGCACGCATCATGGTGACTTTGATGTATGCCCTGCAGGCGCGCGGCCTCAAAAAAGGCGTTGCCACATTGTGCATCGGCGGCGGCGAAGGCACCGCAGTGGCACTTGAAATGCTCTGAACCCAATCTTTGAACGCCGGAGCTTTGACCCATGTTACTGACCCAAGACCAGGAAATGATCCGCGATGCGGTGCGCGACTTTGCCCAGGCAGAGCTCTGGCCCAACGCCGCTCGCTGGGACAAGGAACACCACTTTCCCAAGGACGCGCACAAAGGCCTGGCGGCATTGGGTGCCTACGGCATTTGCGTGCCCGAGGAGTTCGGCGGTGCCCAGCTCGACTACGTCACGCTGGCGCTGGTGCTGGAAGAAATCGCCGCTGGCGATGGTGGCACCAGCACAGCAATTTCGGTGACCAATTGCCCGGTCAACGCGATCCTGATGCGCTACGGCAACGCACAACAGAAAAAGCAATGGCTGGCGCCACTGGCGCAGGGCCGGTTGCTGGGTGCGTTTTGTCTGACAGAGCCGCATGTGGGGTCGGATGCCTCGTCCTTGCGCACCACCGCGGTGAAAGAAGGCGACAACTATGTCATCAATGGCGTCAAGCAGTTCATCACCAGCGGCAAGAATGGCGATGTGGCCATCGTCATTGCCGTCACCGACAAGGGCGCTGGTAAAAAAGGCATGAGCGCCTTCATCGTTCCCACCAGCACACCGGGCTATGTGGTGGCCCGCATCGAAGACAAGCTGGGACAGCATAGCAGCGACACGGCGCAAATCAATTTTGACAACTGCCGCGTCCCCGTCGAGAACCTGATTGGCCAGGAAGGTGAAGGCTACAAAATTGCCCTGGGTGCACTGGAAGGGGGGCGCATCGGCATTGCCGCGCAAAGTGTTGGCATGGCCCGCAGTGCGTTTGATTGCGCGTTGGCTTATTCCAAAGACCGTCAAAGTTTTGGCACCGCCATCTTCAACCATCAGGCCGTTGGATTTAGGTTGGCGGAGTGCGCAACCCGGATCGAAGCCGCCCGCCAGCTCATCTGGCATGCCGCTGCTCTCAGAGACGCTGGACGCCCCTGCCTGAAAGAAGCCGCCATGGCCAAGCTGTTCGCCAGCGAAATGGCCGAACAGGTCTGCAGTGTCGCCATCCAGACCCTGGGAGGTTACGGCTATGTCAGCGACTTCCCGGTCGAGCGCATTTACCGCGATGTGCGGGTTTGCCAGATCTACGAAGGCACCTCGGATGTGCAGAAAATCATCATCCAGCGCGCCCTGTCCTGAAAGCCGGCCGAGCAAGCAACCGTACTACGCAATGCCTGTCCGAATCACTCTTTACGTCATCGCGGCGCTGCTGCTGGGAGCCCATTTTTATCGCGCTGGCAGTTATTTGCTGGTTGCCCTGTGTCTGGCAACGCCGATGCTGTTCCTTTTTAAGAAGCGCTGGAGTCTGATTCTTTTGGAGTTGGCAGCCTATGGCGCCGCGGCTACCTGGCTGGGGGCGACGCTTGCGTTGGTCGCAGTTCGTCAGCAAGTCGGCCGGCCGTGGACCGTGGCCGCTGTCATTCTGGGTGCGGTTGCCTTGTTCACGCTGGTGGCGGGTCTGCTGCTGAACTCGCGCGCCATGCGGGAACATTACTCACACCGGTAATGCGCTGCCAAAAATGTTTTCAGCAGCGGCTGTTACTTATCCGAGAAAGCCGCACGGATCACTCTTGCATCCGAGAGTTGACATTCCCCCTCGCCGCCACCGGACATGCCCTGCGCCGGTTCTGCCAGATGAAAGCGGCAACGCATGTGTTGTTTGTCTTCTGACTCCAGCGTTGCCACCACCTTGCCGGAATAGTAGGTAATGAACTGGGTCGTTGGGTAAGGAGTTGAAAATGGGTGGCCCCAGTACGGCCAGTCGTACCAGCCCCGGTGCCAATAAGTCCACAGCGGATTGAGTATGTCGCCGCGCGTTTGTTGCGTGATTTGGAAGAAACGGCCCTGATAGCTTGCACCTGGAATGGATGCAATCATGGTGCCAGACATCCCGCCGTCAGTGCTCTTCCAATTGAAGGTGACGGCGGTATCCGGTGCACCGGCCGCGGACAATTGGCCGCCCCCAATGCCGGTCGTCGTGCAAGCACCCAAAGCAAGCGCGAGCGTTGCGACCGCCCCACATAAAGTTAATTGTCGAGACATGATGAAGCTCCTTTAGCACGGTCAACCATACCGCAGTTCGGGGCGAATATTCGCCTACCCTTTTGAACTGGCGAATCCGGGAAGGTTCCCAAGCAAGCGATTGACATTCACTTTATAGTGCGACTGTCATCAGTTCATTGATTTGAAGGAGGCGTCGTGAGGAGCAGACCTTGCTGACCCGTTTGGTGTCCAACTTGCGTTTCAAATCTGACCTACCTTTGCGTCTGACTTTGTGGAACGGGTTCGAGCATGACCTGGGGCCGTCCCCGGTTGTCACGGTGCGCCTGGCAAAACCTGGTTCACTCAGGTACTTTTTTCCGCCCAGTCTGGACAATCTGGCGGAAGGCTATATCCAGGGTCACTTTGACGTATTGGGCCGCGCACAGGACATTGTGGCGACGGCGTCAAAATTGGCGCATACCGCGCTACCCATGCGTGGCAAGTTCGGACGCTTCTTTCAAGCCCAGTACCACAACCGCAAAACTGACGCCAATGCCATCGAGCATCACTACGATGTTTCCAATGCGTTTTATCAGCTCTGGCTGGACCCGGCGATGGTTTACTCCTGTGCCTATTTTCCAACTCAGAGTGAAACCCTGGAACAAGCACAAATGGCCAAGCTGGACCATGTCCTGACCAAAATCATGCTCAAACCGGGCGAACGCTTGCTGGACATTGGCTGTGGCTGGGGTGCGCTGGCGATGCGTGCAGCACAAAAATTCGGCGCCCAGGTCGTGGGGGTCACTTTGTCAAAGAGTCAGTTTGAGCTGGCCAGCGAGCGCGTGGCGCAAGCAGGTCTGGCGGGACAAGTGGAGATTCGCTTGCAGGACTACCGCGACCTTGATGAAACGGACGCAACGTTTGACAGGATCACCTCCATCGGCATGTTCGAACACGTCGGGCTCAAGCACCTGCAGGCCTACTTCAGCAAAATCAATTCGCTGTTGAAAGAGGGTGGCCTGGTGTTAAACCACGGCATCACCTCAACCGATCCGGGTAGTGGTGTTGCGCCGTTGGGAGCGGGCCGCTTCATCCACAAATACGTGTTTCCGCATGGCGAGTTGCCGCATATCGGTCTGGTGCTCAAGGACATGCAGAGCGCCGGCCTGGAAGGGCTGGATGTGGAATGTCTGCGCCGTCACTACGCCCTTACACTGGGCTTGTGGGCGGATAACTACGAAGCCGAAAGTGACGCCATCCGCAACATGGTGGGCGAAACCACCTATCGCATCTGGCGCATCTACCTGGCCGGTTGCGCGCAGGCATTTGCGCAGAACTGGGTGTCAATTTACCAGGTGCTGGCGTGCAAGGCCGGTGCCAGCGAACAACTCAATCCGACACCCTGGTCACGCGCCTACCTGTATACCTGATGGCGGGCTAATTTGTGCGTGATGAGTGCCGACGCTTACTAGGGATTGCCGAGGTAGTCGCGCTTGCCAAGCTCCACGCCGTTATGGCGCAGGATGGCGTAGGCGGTCGTGACATGAAAATAAAAATTCGGTAACGCGTGGCCCAGCAGAAACTGCATGCCTTTGTAATGGGTTTCCTTGTCGCCGCGCTTGACCACAATGCCCTTGTCTTCGGTGCCGTCGATCTGCGCCGCAGTCACACTTTGAAGGAAGGCTTGCGTCTTGGCAATGCGTGCCTTCAGCTCGGCCAGCGTTTTCTCATTGTCTTCAAACACCGGAATCTCGACCCCGGCCAGGCGTGCCACCACACCCTTGGCGCTATCGCAGGCAATCTGTATCTGCTTGGTGAAGGACAGCATGTCCGGGAACAAGCGGTAGTTCGTCAGCGCGGTCTCGTCGATCTTTTTGGCGTCGACGTGCGCCTGCGCTTTGTCCAGAATGTTGGACAGGTTACCGAGGATGCTGACAAAGCGTGGCACGCTTGCCTGGTACATGGAAATGGGCATGGAAATTCTCGAAGTGACTGAAAAAGAAAGATTGCATGGGCTTAACCTCACGCCTGGTTACCCGCTACTACACTCGCGCCCAGCTAACGGGGTACCAAGGCACGCCATTTTTCGACCGCCTGGAGCGTATTTTCAACATGCTGATCGGGGCTCAAACTTGAATACACATAAAGCACCTTGCCCTCAGGGCTGATCACATACGAGATGCGGTCGGCCATATCGGGTTTGATCCACAGTGCGGCGTCGTACATTTTCATGATGTGCGCATTGTTGTCGGCGGCGACGGCGAATTTGTCACGGCAGGCTTCGACGGAAAACTTCTTCAGGGTCTCGATGTTGTCGTTCGATATGCCCACCACCGTGGCTCCCAGCGCATTGAACTTCGACGTCGCTTCAGCAAAATTATGCGCTTCAATCGTGCAACCGCTGGTGAAGGCTTTCGGATAGAAGTACAGCACCACAGGTCCCTTCTTCAAGGTATCGGCCAGCGAAAACTTGAATGCATTACCACCCAGCGCCGCCTCGGTTGTGAAATCCGGCGTTAGCTGACCAACGGCAAGCGATGCCAGTGCAACGCTATTGACAAGTGCCAGGCTTGCTGCGACACACAAGCAAAGGCGTCGGTTCTTGAAGATCATCGAATACTCCAGGTGGCACTACTTCAGGGCAACATTGCCATATGTTTCATCATAGTGACAGCCACTGAAGGCGTCAGCCTGTTCGATATGACCCTACTTGTATGTCAAGTGAAATGCCACCGGGAGAGCTTTGGTCTTCCCTTGCGCGCGAGCCCTCTTCTGAATAACAATTGCTGCGCCGAATCGAGAGGAGATGAAGAAGATTCCAACTGATTTGCAAGACAGAAGAGAATGCACGCCATGAGACCTGCGTTGGACGTCATTACTTTTGGCGAAGCCATGATGCTGCTGGTGGCGGATCGGCCCGGCCCGCTGGAGTTGGCCGAAACCTTTCACAAGCGCACCGCCGGTGCCGAGACCAACGTGGCCATTGGCCTGGCACGACTGGGCCTGCGGGTGGGCTGGGCCAGTCGCCTGGGCACCGACTCCATGGGTCGCTATCTGTTGGCGGCGATGACGAAGGAAGGCATCGACTGCTCGCACGTGGTGTGTGATGCGTCACAAAAAACCGGCTTTCAGTTCAAGGGCCAAGTCACCGATGGCAGCGACCCGCCGGTTGAATACCACCGCAAGGGCTCGGCTGCCAGCCACATGAGAGTGGCCGATATTGACGAAGCCTGGCTGCTCAGTGCCCGCCACCTGCATGCCACCGGTGTCTTTGCCGCAGTCTCGGCCAGCACATTGCCCGCAGCGCGCAAAACCATGGATCTGATGCGCGGCGCTGGCCGCAGTGTGTCGTTTGATCCCAACCTGCGCCCCAGCCTGTGGGCCACGCCTGAGCTGATGCGCGAAGCCATCAACGACCTCGCCACGCGCGCCGCCTGGGTGCTGCCGGGCCTCGAAGAAGGTCGCTTTTTAACCGGTGAAGCCAGCCCTGAAGCCATCGCCCGCTATTACCGCCAGCGCGGCGCCAAACTGGTGGTGGTCAAACTGGGCAGCGAAGGCGCTTATTTTGATGGCGAGACCGGCAGCGGTCATGTCGCTGGTTTTCCGGTGATCAAGGTGGTGGACACGGTCGGTGCCGGGGACGGTTTTGCCGTGGGCGTCATCAGCGCGTTGCTGGACGGATTGAGCGTGTTTGATGCGGTCAGGCGCGGTGCCTGGATCGGCGCGCGTGCGGTGCAGGTGCTGGGTGACAGCGAAGGTCTGCCAACCCGCAGCGAACTGCTTGCAGCAGGGCTTTAAATCATGCTCATGAATATGGCTGACAGCGCACGCAACAAGGTTCTGTCGTTCCGGGAGCTACCGCCCGACCAGCTGGCGCGCTTGCAGGCCAAGCACGAAGTGACAGTGGCCAGCCCGCGTGTGCCGGAGCAAGTCGCCGCCTTTCACTTGCCACCAAAGGCGCCATCGTCATAAGCAGCATTGAAAGCTGCGCTATCGGCACGAACTTGCTGCGCGCACACCAATGAGGTCTTGAGCAATTTTTCTTGCCATTTCTTTCGCTGTCCAAAGTCGATCAATTCGTCGAGAGTGGCCGAACCTTGGCGGCTGGCGCTGCGCAGATGCGCCCACGCCACAATTTTCCCCATGGTGTCGATGAGTTCTTTCAGGTGCCCGGTGGACAGACGGGCCGTGGCTACACGGTCTTCGGAGGGCTGCAAAGCACGCAACACGTAGGCGGCTTCACCCAGGCGCACTGGCTGCAGAAAAGCCATTGGCACGGCTTGCACGCGCTGCTGCAAAGCGACCACCCGCTGCGCCTCGGTCGCCCAGCGTGGTTGCTTCACTTTCAGGTGGGGTAGCAAAGATGATGGCACCGAACGTTTCAAATCAAGCAGGTAGTTGCCATGGGGCGAGCCTTTGCCTTGCACCAAAATGGCATAGCGATCCACTCCCAGGCTGCCGGTACCGGCTATTCGCCGGGCGACATCGATGACTTTGTAAAAGTCCGGGTTTGATTGACTCTGCGCGAACGAAGTCATGAAATTCATGACCGTTGCACGCTGCAATTTGGACACTGAAAGCGCCTTCTTTCCATCCACATGAATGGTGCGCTTCTTGCCCTTGATCTCGGTTCTGGAATCCAAAAACTCGGCACGCGAGCGATTGCGCAAACCGGTCAGTAGATCACGCACCGGACCGTCCGCCGTGTCCCGCTCTACCCAATAGGATTTGCCACTGACCAGTGCTGAAGAGTAGCTCTCCAGAAAGGTTTTGCATAGCGTCTGTGCATCGACTGCACTGGCGGCAAACCCGTCAACGCCGACCCGGATACTGCTGAGCATGCGCACCAGGTCCCAACTGGCGGGCGCCAGAGCCGCTTCATCAAAATCATTGACATCGAAATAGACCAGGCGGTTGTCCCCTTTGTAACTGCCAAAATTCTCCAGGTGGAGATCGCCGCAAACCCACACCAGGGGGAAATTTTTGGACAAGCCGTCCCGCGACAAGCGGTCATAAAACAGATGGCAGCTTCCTCGAAAAAAAGCAAACACGTTGGAGCGCATGGCGTCGTACTTCATCGCCAGACGCTGCGCATCACGACCTGCGTTGAATGACTTGATTTGACGAACAGCATCCATTGGACGGTCTCCTACTCTACTTTCTCCAGGGCCAGCAAACCTGTCGCCGTGTTGGAAATAGGAATGTGGTAGTTGCTGTGCACCTTGCGCACCGCAGCGCCGCTACCGGCCGTCAATGCAGCGCGCATGGCCAGCCACATCAACAGCTCGACACCTTGCGTGCCAGTCTTTTCTACCAGCTCGTGGATGCTGAACTGTGTAGCCCACTCAGGGTTGGTCAACAGGCTGTCCATGAACTTCAGGTCAAAATCCTTATTGATGAAACCGGCGCGTTCACCATCGAGCTGGTGCGACAGGCCACCTGATGCTAGCACCGCTACTGTCTTGTTGCTGTCCCACGCCGCAATCGCCTCGCCGACCGCCTTGCCCATGGCATAGACGCGGCCGGCTTTGGGCAATGGAAACTGCACGGTGTTGATGCAGACCGGCACCACCGTCACCGGGCAGTCGCCTTGCGGCCAGAGCAGCTTCAACGGCAGTGTGCAGGCGTGGTCTACCAGCATTTCCTGGCAGCTGACGATGTCGAATTCTTTTTCAACCAGGGTATTGATGATCTGCCACGACAAGTCCAGCTCACCGTTGAACGGAGGCAATGTCGGAATACCCCAACCCTCGTCGGCGTTGTGGTACTGCGGCGCAGCACCCACCGCAAAAGTGGGCATTTTGTCGAGGAAGAAATTCAGGCCGTGGTCGTTGTAGAACATCACCACCACGTCGGGTTTGACTTGACCCAACCACTCGCGGATGGGCGGGAAGCCATCGAAAAAAGGCTTCCAGTATGGGTCTTGCTGCAGGCCCTTGTGAATCGCGCCGCCGATGGCGGGAATATGCGAGGTGCCGATGCCGCCGATAAGTTTTGCCATGATGTATTTCTTTCTTGAAGTGTTGGGGACAGAGCTTGCGGCGATGCCGCTGCGGACTGTCCTGCAATGTCGTCACTATTGATGTGCGGCCGCGCGCAGCTTGGCCTTGAATTCTTCCTTGCTCATGCCAGTCTGCTGGGCACCGATATCCTGCATGTCGAGGCCGAAGATGCCGGCAAACTTGGCCAGGTAATAGGCATTGCCGCCGGCCGCAATAAGCTGCAGCACATTGCGCGCACGGATGGCGTCGGTCTGCTGCGGGTTCAGGCCGTATTTGCACATGTAGGCGTCTTCGTCCTTCAGGAACTCGGCACGGTTGTCGGCCGAGTTGAACGAAAAACACATCTTGTTGAGCGCATAGCCTTTTTTGGCCTGCTCGCCGTCGAACGGTGTGGTACCCGGAATTTTGGGTAGAGGGTTGTTGGAAGCCACGGTGTTTCTCCTGTTGAATCACAAGTTCTTTAGGCCTTGAGCTGGCGTTCCAGATCGTGCAGCACCTGGTAGCAGGGCAACACATCGGCCAGGCTGGCGTTGGGCTGACGCCCATCACGAATGGCGGCGAAGAATTCACGGTCCTGCAGCTCGATGCCGTTCATCGACACATCCACTTTGCTCACGTCGATTTTCTCGTCCTTGCCGTTAAAGAGGTCGTCATAACGGGCCATGTAGGTGGCCGTGTCGCCGATGTAGCGAAAGAAAGTGCCCAGCGGGCCGTCGTTGTTGAAAGAGAGCGACAGCGTGCAGATGGCGCCGCTGGCGGCCTTGAGCTGGATGCTCATGTCCATCGCAATGCCCAGCGCTGGATGGATCGGGCCCTGCACCGCGTTGGCTTTCACAATCGGGCTGCCGCACTGGTAGGCGAACAAATCCACCGTATGCGCCGCGTGGTGCCACAACAGGTGGTCGGTCCAGGAGCGTGGCTGACCCAGCGCGTTCATGTTGCTGCGGCGAAAGAAATAGGTTTGCACATCCATCTGCTGGATGTTGAACTTGCCGGTTGCAATTTGTGTGTGCACGTACTGGTGGCTTGGGTTGAAACGGCGGGTGTGGCCGCACATGGCTACCAGGCCACTATTTTGTGCGACAGCCGCCACGTCCCGGGCATCCTGCAGCGAGTCCGCCAGTGGAATTTCAACCTGCACATGCTTGCCGGCGTTCAGACAGGCCATACTTTGCGCGGCGTGCATCTGGGTTGGCGTGCACAGGATGACGGCGTCCACCTCTTTGCGCGCCAGACTGTCGCTCAACTCGGTGCTGACGTGACCAATGCCATATTTGGCGGCCACTTCCTTCGTTTTCTCCAGATCGCGGCCAACCAAAGAGACGACTTCCACGCCGGCTATGTTGTTGATGCCGTCCAGGTGTTTGATGCCGAAGGCACCAGCGCCAGCGAGGGCGACTTTGATGGTCATATCGTTTTCCTCAATCAATTTGCTTCAGTTGTTTTCCAGTATCAGATGGCCGAGAGCGGTGTTTGACGCCGGCACATGGTAGAAGCGGTGTGCGACTTTGGGCTTGGCGCCACCGGTCACATCGGCCATGGCGCCACGCGCAATCAGCCACATCACCAGCTCAATACCTTCCGAGCCGGCTTCGCGCACATAGTCGATATGTGGCACGCTGGCCTGGCCTTCAGGGTCGGCAATCAAGCGGTCCAGAAACGCGTTGTCAAACACCTTGTTGATCAAACCGGCACGTGGCCCCTGCAGCTGATGGCTCATGCCGCCGGTGCCCCAGATCTGTACCTTGAGTGGCTGGTCATAAGACTCTACCGCCTTGTGAATGGCTTTGCCCAGGTTGAAGCAGCGTTGGCCGCTGGGCACCGGGTACTGCACCACGTTGACGGCAAACGGAATCACCGGGCACGGCCACGCCGCTGGCTGACCACACAGCAAGGACAGCGGCACGGTCAGGCCATGGTCCACATCCATCTTGTTGACGATGGTTAAATCAAAGTCTTGCTGAATGACCGACTGCGCGATGTGCGCGGACAGTTCGGGATGACCCTGCACCACCGGTACCGGTCTTGGACCCCAGCCTTCGTCAGCCGGCCGGTACGACGCAGCAGTGCCAATCGCGAAGGTGGGGATCATGTCAAGGCTGAAGGCCGTCGCGTGGTCGTTGTAGACCAGAAAAATCACATCGGGCTGGTGGTCCTTCATCCATTGTTTTGAGAAATCGTAGCCACGGAACACAGGTTGCCAATACGGCTCCTGGGTCTTGCCCAGATCCAGGGCGGCGCCAATGGCCGGCACATGCGAGGTGTAAACGGATGCAGTAATTTTTGCCATTTCAGTTACTCGCTGATCGATTCGATTGGCCCTGGGGTTGGCGGTGCGCTTGCGCGTCGCCGTCTTCGCCAACTACCCGGTTGCCCTCGATCGAGCGGCCACCGGCAATCATCATGTTGCGGTATTCGTCTTCGGTCATGCCGGTCATGCTGCCCGCCATCTGCTGGAAGCTCTTGCCGTCAGTGGCACCGATCTTGGCCAAAAAGTAAATATTGCCGCCCAGCGCAATGCAGCGGTTCAGGTCGCGTGCCAATACCGCCTGCTTCTGCGCCTCGGTCATCGGCCATTCATTCAGGTAGGTATGCTCGTCCGCCTTGAAACGCTGTCGGTTCTCGGCCTTCATGAGCGACATGCAAAACTGATTCAGGTGGTAGCCTCGGCGACTTTGTTCGGCATCAAAAATGGTGGTGCCAGGGACGTCGAGGTAGGGCTTATCGAGTGACATAAATTTCCACAGTCGGTTCGGGACGGAGCAAAATTGTTTCGCAATTCTTGGTCTGTCCCGCAAGGTTATTGGTTCCAATACAAACGGGTCGGGTTGTCGACCAGCAGCTTGCGCTGCAGCTCGGGCGTGTTGGCAATATGGGGAATGTAGTCCACCAGCAGACCATCATCGGGCATGTGATCCTTCAGGTTCGGGTGCGGCCAGTCGGTGCCCCACAGCACCCGGTCGGGGAAAGCTTCTGCCAGGCGCCTGGCAAACGGCACCACGTCACGGTAGGCGTTTTGCTCGCCATTGAGCGCCGGTGGGCCGTTCACGCTCAGACGCTCGGGGCAGCTCACCTTGCTCCAGATGTTGTCGTGCTCGCGCATCATCTTCACAAAGAGCTCGAACTCGGGACCGTCTACCGGCTTGCTCACATCGGGGCGACCCATGTGGTCCACCACCACGGTGGTTGGCAGCGCGGTGAAAAAGCCATACAGCTCAGGCAGGTCTTGTGCCTCGAAGTACACCACCACATGCCAGCCCAGCGGTGCAATGCGCTGGGCGATTTCCAGCAGCACTTCGCGCGGGGTGAAGTCGGCCAACCGTTTGACGAAGTTGAAGCGCGTGCCACGCACACCTGCCGCGTGCATGTCCTGCAATTCGGCGTCGGTCACGTCGCGCTTGACGGTGGCGACGCCGCGCGCCTTGTTGTTGGACGCTTTCAAGGCGTCGACCAACGCCCGGTTGTCCGAGCCATGGCAAGTGGCCTGAACAATTACGTTTTTATCAAAGCCCAGATGGTCACGCAGGGCGAACAGCTGGTCTTTGGACGCATCGCAGGGTGTGTACTTGCGTTCCGGTGCGAAAGGAAATTGGGCGCCGGGGCCGAACACGTGGCAGTGGGCGTCCACGCTGCCTGCCGGCAATTGAAAACGGGGTGTGCTGGGGCCGGCGTACCAGTCGAGCCAGCCCGGGGTTTTGACGAATTCCATCCGGGTCCCTGGTTTCAATCGGGTTTGATGCTGGCCTCGCGCACCACTTTTTCGTAACGGATTCGCTCGGAATGAATCAGTGCGCCGAATTGCTCGGCGCTGCCGGGCACGACCTCGCCGCCGACCGACGCCATGCGCTCGCGCACCTCCACTGTCTGCAAGGCCTTTTGCACCTCGGCGTGCAACCGGGAAACGATGTTTTTGGGCGTGGCCGCGGGCGCCACCAGTCCGTACCAGACCGACGCCTCGAACCCGGCAAAGCCGGACTCGGCAATTGTCGGCACATCGGGAAAGATGCTGCAGCGCTTGGAGCTCAGCACGGCCAGCACCTTGAGTTTGCCGCTCTTGACGTGCGGCAGCACTTCGAGCGCATTGACCGCGACCAGCGCAAGCTGACCGCCGATCACGTCGGTGATGGCCGGTGCGCCGCCGCGGTAGGGAATGTGCTGCAGGGAAATGCCGGCAGCGCGGGCGAACAGCTCGATCGCCATATGCGGCGTCGACCCATTGCCCGGCGTCGCAAATGCAATGCCGCCCGGCTTGGTCTTGGCGGCTTCCACCAGGCCAGCGATCGTGGCATAAGGCGCTTTCGGATTGGCCGCGATCACGACCGGTACGCGGCCAATCAGCGAGACCGGCACCAGATCGCGTTCGGCATCGAAAGGCGCGGGCTGGTACAGCGCCATGTTGGCGGCCAGCGCATTGGCCGCCATCAACAAGGTGTAGCCGTCCGGCGCCGCGTCGATCACGGCCTTGACCGCAATGTTGGTGCCGGCACCGGGCCTGTTGTCCACGATGACGGGCTGCCCCATGGCCACGGCCAAGCTCTGGCCGACGGTGCGCGCCACGATGTCCACCGCGCCACCGGCGGAATAGCCAACCACGATCTTGACGGGTTTGGCTGGGTAGGGCTGCGCACAGGCCCGTGTCGGCAGCAGGCATGTCAGGGCGGTCATGGTGCAAGCCAGGGCCAGGAATTTTTTGCGCACGGTCGTCATGTCGTGTCCTCGGTGGGCAATCAGCCAGAAATCAATCGATATAACGCAGGCCGGCTTTTTCGAGCGGCTCGCGCATCTTGTACATGTCAAGTCCCAACACGCCGGCTGCCAGCTTGGCGCGCTTTTCGCCTTCGTTGGCTTCGCGGGCTTGCGCTCCGTCGGCGGTTTTCTGCGCCCATTCGGCCGGCACCACGACCACGCCGTCGTCGTCGGCCACGATCACGTCGCCGGGGTTGACGAGGGTGCCCGCGCACACTACCGGGATGTTGACTGAACCGAGCGTCGCCTTGATCGTGCCCTTGGCGCTGATGTCCTTGCTCCAGACCGGAAAGCCCATCGCGGTGAGCTCCCTGACGTCGCGCACGCCGGCATCGATGATCAAGGCGGTTGCGCCGCGTGCCATGAACGAGGTGGCGAGCAGGTCGCCGAAAAAACCGTCGCAATTGTCTGCCGAGAGGGCAGCCACCACGATGTCGCC
>JANXLW010000217.1 GCA_025354965.1 Betaproteobacteria bacterium | reverse complement strand
CGCCGTAAAGCTGACGCAAGGCATCCAGATAAGGGCCGCTGTCGCCCATATCCGCCAGGTTGATCAGGCTCTCAATACAGGCATAAACATTGCGGCGCTGCGCATTGAGCTGGTCGAAATGCCGGACCCAGTCGCATCCCTCCAGCGTCGCTGCTTCATCGCCAATGGCCAGCGCCAGCAGCGTCTTGAGTTCACCCACGCGCAGGTCGCTCCAGAACGATCCGGCATCCGCCGCCAGTCCAATCGCCGCCGCCACCGGTCGCTGGTCGGCCAGCGCGGACTCATTCAAAGTGTCCAGCAGATCCGAGCATTCCTCATCGTCCAGCTCGGGCAGATTCAAGATCGCTTCACGAATATCGTTGCCGACACTGTTGTTCTCGAACTCGAGATCGTCCACCGGGTAGATTTCGGACATGCCGGGCACCAGAATACGGCAGGCATAAACGCCCAGGTGGGTGAAGTCGGCAATGTAGATTTCCCGAGCGTCACGGTGAATCCGGTCTACCGCCCAGGCGCAGTCCTCGGCAGTGGTGTTGCTGAAGTTCCAGTCGCAAAACGGATAGTCCGGTTGATCACCCAAAAAAGCCCAATGGATGACGCCACTGGAGTCGACAAAATGGATCTCGATATTGGTCGAGCTCGCCACCTCTTCCAGATCAAAACCCGGCACCGGAAAGCCGCCCAGCGCATCCAGGGCCCGGCCCTGCAATAGTTCGGTCAGGGCGCGTTCCAGGGCAATCTCAAAGCGTGGGTGCGCGCCAAAGCTGGCAAAGCAGCCCTGGTCCTGCGGATTCAACAGGGTGACGTTCATCACCGGGTATTGACCACCCAGCGACGCGTCCTTGACCAGAATGCCAAAACCGGCGGCACGCAAGGCTTTAACGCCCGCCGCAATACGCGGATAACGTGCAATCACGCCTTCCGGCACATCGGGCAGACAGATGCCTTCGCTGATGATGCGACCCTTGATGTGACGCTCGAAAATCTCCGACAACGCCTGCGTGCGCGCTTCAGCCCGGGTGTTACCGGCCGACATTCCATTGCTCACATACAGATTGCCAATGATGTTGACCGGAAAATATGTGACCACGCCATCGCGTTCGCGCACATAGGGAATGGCGCAAATACCGCGCTCGACGTTGCCAGAATTGAACTCCACCAGGCTGCTGGCGTCAACGCTGCCTTGCGGGTTGTAAAACTTGTGCAGACCCGGGTTCAACAAATCAACCGGCCAGCTGCCATCGTCCGGCACCTCAAACCAGCGCTCCTGCGGATAGTGCACATAGTGCCGGTCAGCCACCTTGGGGCCCAAGTAATAGTGGGTCCAGAAATAGTTGGTGGACAGGCGCTCAAAGAACTCACCCAGGGCACTGGCCAGGCAGGCCAGCCGGGTGGCGCCCTTGCCGTTGGTAAACAGCAGCGGGCAATCACGATCCCGGATATGCACCGACCAGATGCCCTCCACCGGGTTCAACCAACTTCGCTCCTCAATATGAAAACCAAGCGACTGCAGTTTGTTCTGCAGCTTCGTGATGGTGGATTCAAGCGAGGCATCTTTGCCAAGAATAAAGTTTTCAGTGGTCATGGGTACCAGCATACCGCAGCGCAGGAACAACCTGGCACTGCCGGGCTGAAGGTAAACTTGGCACCCAGGCAACAGCAACCGACACACCGGAGACTTTCATGATCCTCGAACTCGCCGACATCCGCATTCACCCTGGTCAGAACGCCGCTTTTGAAGAGGCCATCCAGCGCGGTCTGAAAACTGTCATCCATGAGGCCAAGGGGTTTCAGGGCTACAAAGTCAATCGTGGCATTGAAAGCAGCGAGCGCTACATCCTGCAGGTTTTCTGGGACACGCTGCAAGACCATACGGTGGGCTTTCGCCAATCTCCGGCGTTTGCCAACTGGCGTGCCATAGTGGGTCCATTTTTTGCTGGTGCCCCGGTGGTCGAGCACTTTGAACTGGTCAGCAAATCAGCTTGAGAGAAAAATCCCATGAACTACGTTTTCAATCCCGCGCCAACGGTATCCGTTGCCGTGTTGGGCACAGCCCTGCGTTTTCCGGTGCACCGGATCTATTGCGTCGGACGCAACTACGAGGATCACGCCAAAGAGATGGGCTTTAGCGGGCGCGAGCCGCCCTTTTTCTTCATGAAGCCGGCCGATGCCGTGGTGGCGGTTAACGCCGGCGAGTGCGGCACCATGCCCTACCCCAGCCTGACCACCAACCTGCACCACGAAATCGAGCTGGTCGTGGCCATCGGCAGCGGTGGCAAGAACATCAAGGCTGCTGACGCGCACAAACACATTTTCGGTTACGCCGTAGGTCTGGACATGACACGGCGCGACTTGCAAAACGAAATGAAAAAACAGGGCCGTCCCTGGTGCATCGGCAAGGGTTTTGACCATGCGGCACCAATCGGCCCGATCACGCCCGCGTCAGCTGCCGGCGAGATTGGCAACGCCGAGATTTCGCTACAGGTGAACGGCCAGCATCGCCAGCGCAGCAATGTGTCCAAACTGATCTGGAACATTGCCGAGACCATCGAACACCTGTCGGCCGCCTGGGAATTGCAGCCCGGCGACCTGATTTATACCGGTACCCCGGAAGGTGTGGCCGCCGTGGTGACTGGCGACACCATGTTGGGCAGCGTGACGGGACTCGAATCGATCAAAGTCACGATCGGTTAATCGCGGTCGGCCAAGGACGAATTACACTGGGTTCATGCTGCGCACCCCCATCAAACACTGTAAAAATTGCGGCGCAGCGGTGCTCTATCGGCTGCCCGACGATGACGACACCAAAGAACGCGCTGTCTGCACCGTTTGCCATACCATCCATTACGAAAATCCCCTCAATGTGGTGGGCACGGTGCCCTATTGGGGAAACAAAATCTTGCTTTGCAAACGCAATATTGAACCGCGCTTTGGCAAATGGACGCTGCCGGCCGGTTTTATGGAGTTGTTTGAGACATTGGCCGAAGGCGCCGCCCGCGAAACTCTGGAAGAAGCCGGTGCGCAGTTCGAAATGGAAGATATTTTTTCAATTCTGAACGTCGCCCGCGTTGGTCAGGTTCACATGTTTTACCTGGCGCGGCTGCTCAGCGACACTTTTAGCCCCGGCTTTGAAACCATCGAGGCACGGCTGTTTGCCGAAGAAGAAATTCCGTGGGACGAGATCGCCTTTCGAACCGTCAAGGCAACGCTGGAGCACTACTTTGCCGACCGCCGTGCTGGTCAATTCTCTTTTCATGCCATCGACATCGTTTGACCCGACGCCGGGCCTGACAAGCTGCGCCGAGTTCTGGCTCTACCGCATCGGTGCTTACCTGCTGCTCAACTTCGTCGATGATCCGGTCTGGCTGGCGCTGATTTTTTGCTAAACCGTTGCGCCCATGCTGCCTTGCTACGTTTTGCTTGACCTGGAAACCACCGGCGGCAACCCGGTGTTTGATCGCATCACCGAAATTGCTGCCGTGCGCATCGAGGACGGCATTGAAGTCGCCCGCTGGAGCACCCTTGTCAATCCTGGCACGTCCATCTCCTCGTTCATCGAGCGGCTGACCGGCATCAGCAACCAGATGGTGGCCAGCGCGCCCCATTTTGCGGACGTCGCTACGCAATTGCTCGCGCTACTCGAAGGCGCCGTGCTGGTGGCCCACAACGTGCGCTTTGATCACGGCTTTTTACTGAATGAATTCGCCCGGATGGAGATCGCGCTACGTGTCAAAACGCTGTGCACGGTGCGCTTGTCACGCCTGCTGTATCCGCAGCATAAAGGCCACGGTCTGGACGCCATCATGCAACGCCACGGCCTGCAAACCAGCGCCCGCCATCGTGCCATGGGCGATGTGGAGGTGGTGCTGGCCTGGCTTGCCGTTGCCACGCAGGAGCTGGGCGCAGCGCAAATCAGCCGCCATGCGGCTACTCTTTTGCAAGGCAGCGCGGCGCTGCCGCCACAACTGGAAACCGCGCTTGTCGACATTCCCGAGTCCCCCGGTGTCTACCTTTTTTATGGCGAGAGTGCGCTGCCCTTGTACATCGGTAAAAGCGTCAAGATGCGCAGTCGGGTGTTGTCGCATTTTCAGGCGGCAGGACGCGCGGCCCGCGAGATGCGCATTGCACAGGAGATCCGGCGTATCGACTGGATTGAAACCGCCGGTGAACTAGGCGCCTTGCTGCTGGAGGCGCGCCTGGTCAAAGAGCGCCAGCCGGTCTACAACCGCCAGTTGCGCCGCGAGCGCACGCTATGCGCCTGGCGGCTGGACGCCAATCCGCTGGCGCGACCGCTGCTCAGCCTGGTGCGTGGTGAAGATCTGGCGCCCCAGGAGTTCGGCCAGCTATATGGCCTGTACCGCTCCAAAACGCAGGCCATTGCAGGCCTGCGCGAGCTTGCTGACATGCACTCTTTGTGCCCACAGGCGCTCGGGCTGGAGTCCGGCCGGGGCCGTTGCTTTGCACACCAGATTGGCCACTGCAAAGGCGTCTGCTGCGCCGGTGAAAAGCCTGAGTTGCATCACCTGCGGCTACAGCTGGCGATGGCCCAGCAACAACTGCAAGTGTGGCCGCACGCCGGCAAAATCGGTCTGCGCGAGCACCATGACGCCAGTGGCCGCACTGATATTCACGTATTTGACCAATGGTGTCACCTGGCTACCGTGCATGACGACAGCGAGCTCGAAGAAGCGCTGAGCGCGCGGCACGTGCTGGCGTTTGATCTGGACAGTTACCGCCTGCTGATCAGGCACTTCGCACGGCCAGGCAAAGGCAGGCATGAGATCATTGAATTTACCGCCCATGTCTAAATACGCCATTGCCACCGTTGCCGCACAGGAAGACGTGCGCCAAAAAATGGGTGACGCCATTTTGAGTCTGGTGCTGCGGGTACCGGCGTCCGGCGAAGGTGAAGTTGCGCAACCCAAAGCACGCTCGCGTGCCCTTGGTCGGGCGGCCGCGCGGCAAGCCAGCCTGATGGCCGGCTCGCTGGCCTTGCCGCCGGGCTTTTTGAGCTGGCTGACGATCCTGCCGGAGCTGGTGGGCGTGTGGAGGTTGCAAGCGCAAATGGTGTCCGACATTGCGGCGGCTTACGGCAAGACCGCCGCGCTGGGTCGCGAGCAAATGCTTTACTGCCTGTTCAAGCACGTCTCGGCCCAGCTATTTCGCGACGTGGTCGTGCGCGTCGGCGAACGCTATGTTGTGAAGGCCGCCTCGCTGGGTTTCATTCAATTGGCAGCGCGAACCTTGGGCGTCAAGGTACCGAAGAACATCCTGGGTAAAAGTGTTTCCCGCCTGGTGCCCTTGATTGGCGCTGTCGGCGTCGGTGCCTACGCCTACTTCGACACCACCCAGGTGGCAAAGACCGCCATCGAGTTTTTCTCCAAAGACATCGATCTGGATATGTCAGCAAATCCGGACGGCAGCTAACCCGGCGCCAGTTTGAATAGCCTGGTCACATTCTTCAAGCAAAATATACCCATGAATTCCGTTGACCGTGAGCTGACCGGGGCCAATCTGGACACGCTGCTAAAGGAGGCGCACGAGGCGCTGGACGGTGGCCACGTGCAAACCGGCCGGGAATTGTCGCACCGGGTGCTGAAAATGGCGCAAACCCTGGATGACAAACACTTTGAAGCGAAGGCGCTGCTGTGCCTGGCGCACTGTGACCGTATGCTGTCGCACTACCGTCGCGCGCATCGCGCCAGCCAACGTGCCGCACACAGCTTTCAGCTATTGGGCGACACTTCGGGAGAGGTGATGGCTCTCACCACGCATGCCTTTGTCGCCATCAACCTGGGCCGCAACGAAGAGGCCGTCGAAGCCGCGCTGCTGAGTGTGCGCCTGAGCGAACTGCTGGACAAAGATGAGCACAGTGTACTGTCGTACAACGCCTTGGGCGCCGCCTACTTCTGGAGCCACCATTTTGACAAGGCAGAGCAGGCGCTGCGCACCGCCATCGAGATTGCCGAGAACGCCAAACCACCCCTTAGCACCTTCCAGTCGCAAGTCAACCAGTGGTGGGCGCAGGTCATCCGTATTTTTTACGAACGCTATTTCGACGGTGAGCTCCCTTCGCTGGCCCTGATGCGGGTGACCAGAGAGTCCATCATGCAGCGCTTCGCCAATACGCACGGCACCACCAACCCCATTGGCAACAGCGTTACCACCGAAGCCGTGTTGTCGTTTGGCGCCAGTCTGGACGCCTGTTGGCACGGCCAGCTAAATCAGGCCCAAGACGCCGCCAACGCACTCAACAGCTGGGCACAACGCTATGGCACCTTGACCTGGCTGTCGGCGCTGGAGGCCTGGGCACGCACCGAGATTGCCTGGGCACTGCAAGACTGGCCCGGCGCCACGCAGCAAGTGGCGCACTTGATAGAAATTGCAGTGACCGTGGAGCACGAACAACTGGCTTGCCTGGGCCACCTGCTGGCGTCGCAGCTCTACATGGCGCAAGGAATGAACGGCCCGGCGCTTGACGAGTTGCGCCGCCTGCGCCTGCGTGAGCAGATCATTCGCTGCGACTGCCTGGAAACCCGTGAGAACGTGATCGACTGGCAGTTGAGCCTGCGCCAGCGCCAGCACAACATTGACCGGCTGGAACTGACCTCCCGCCAACTGGAAAAATTGTCGCTGGAAGACACCCTGACCAACATCCCCAATCGGCGCGGGTTTGAACGCTACGCCGCAGAGTTGTTGCGCAGCGGTCTGGAGCGCAGCCAGCCGCCCTGCCTGGCCCTGGTTGACATGGACAATTTCAAAACCATCAACGACAAGTTCTCACATCTTGTGGGCGATGAAGTTCTTAAACGCATTGGGCAAATTCTCAAAACCTACATCCGTGAAGACGATATGGCGGCCCGCCTGGGTGGCGATGAATTTGTCATCGTCTTCAAAACAGCAGACTTGCAAGTGGCGCGCCAGGTGTGCCAGCGCATCAGCGGTGCCGTGCGTGAATTCGCCTGGTCCACCATCAGTCCCGGCCTACAGGCCAGCATCAGCGTTGGCTTGGCGCGTGCCATGCCGGGCGACACCGTGGCAGCGCTGACCCATCGCAGCGACACCGCCATGTATGCAGAGAAGAAGAAAATGCATGCGCAATTTGACAACCTGTGGTCAAAGGTCGAAACGCATGATCAAAGCTCGTAGGCTTGGGCGATGCGATGTTGGCGTGTGTCGGGGGGAACACCAGCACTGAGAAACACCCATCCTCGACTCACCACGACCCGAGATCCGGTGATATTGGTTTCACCCAAAAACAATCAGCGACGCAAGCGATCAGTGCGCGCAATGGTTTCGATCAAAGCCTTAACAGCTTGCCCAACTGTTTGCGCTGCGCCATCGACAACTATTTCGGGTGACTGCGGTCTTTCATAGAGGCTGTTGACCCCCGTCATATTGGGCAACAGCCCACTGCGCGCTTTTCGGTACAGGCCTTTTGCATCTCTTTTTTCACATACCTCCAGCGAAGTGCTCACATACACTTCGACAAAGTTCTCGGCGCCAATGAGCTCGCGTGCCATCTGTCGTTCGCGTCTGAATGGCGAGATGAACGCTGTCATCACAATCATCCCCGCGTCCATCATCAGCTTGGCCACCTCCGCGATGCGACGAATGTTTTCAACGCGATCGGCGTCCGTAAAGCCGAGATCCTTGTTCAAACCCTGACGAACGTTGTCGCCATCAAGAATGTAAGTCCGGTCCCCCCGACCATGGAGTTCGACTTCCAGCGCATTGGCGATGGTCGATTTACCTGAACCGGACAAGCCGGTAAACCAGATGACCCGACCCTTGTGCCCGTTAAGTCTTTCGCGATCAACCCGGGTGATCGAAAGTGCCTGCTTATGCACATTTTGCGCACGACGCAGACTGTGACGGATCATGCCCGCAGCCACCGTGGCATGACTGACGCGGTCCACCAGAATGAAGCCCCCGAGTGTTTTGGAGTTGGCGTAAGCGTCAAAGACAAGTGGCTTGGTCGTCGCAAGATTGCACACGCTGATGTCATTGAGCTTGAGTTGAGTACTGGGCTCACTGGCCATTGTTTCGACATTGATCCGGTGCTTTATATTGGTGATCGCCGCCGATGCCCACTGGGTTGCCAACTTGATGTCGTAATTGCGCCCTATCAGTCCGGCTTCCTGGTCCATCCAGACCACATGGGCTTCAAATTGATCGCTCATTTCCAGCGGGTATTGACTGGGAGATAAAACATCGCCCCGCGAGGCGTCTATTTCTTTGCTCAATCGCAGTGTGACGGCGTCACCTGCAAAAGCCTGCGAGAGCGCCCCGTCCATGGTGACAATTTCGACCACCGTCGCAATTTGTCCGGAGCCGGTCACGCGTATTTCGTCGCCGACCTTCACCGCACCCTCAGCCACACCGCCGCCAAAACCCCGAAACGAGGCATCCGGTCGATTGACCCACTGCACCGGGAATACCAGTCGGTCCACATTCTGCTGTTGCAGCTGGACCGTTTCAAGATAGCCCATCAAAGTTGGGCCACCGTACCAGGGCGTTTGGGCGGAACGCTGGGTTATGTTGTCACCTTTCAGCGCTGACAGCGGAATGGCGGTAACGCTGGCAAAACCGAGCGGCTTGGCAAAATTGGTAAACGCTTGTGCAATGCGGGCAAAAATGTCTGCTTCAAAACCAACCAGGTCCATCTTGTTGACCGCCAGCACCACGTGGCGAATACCCATCAACGACGCCAGGGTTGCGTGACGGCAGGTTTGTTTGAGCAAACCCTGGCGGGCATCGACCAGCAACAATGCCACCTCGGCAGTTGATGCGCCGGTCACCATGTTGCGGGTGTACTGCTCATGGCCCGGAGTGTCGGCAACAATGAATTTTCGTCTTGTAGTGGCAAAGAACCGGTACGCCACATCGATGGTGATGCCCTGCTCGCGCTCGGCGGCCAAGCCATCCACCAACAATGCAAAGTCGATATTCTCGCCCTGCGTGCCGTATTTTTTCGACTCCAGCCTGAGCGTCGCCAACTGGTCGTCAAAGAGCTGATGGGCCTCCCACAGCAAGCGACCGATGAGTGTGCTTTTGCCGTCGTCGACACTGCCACAGGTAATGAATCGCAGCAGATCCTGCGATTGCTGCTGCTGCAAAAAAGCAGCAACCGTTGCTGGCTTGATCTGCACCGCAAGCTGCCCAATGACGGTTTGGGCGCTTGCCTTTCTGGGAGGACGTGCCATTAGAAATAGCCCTCCTGCTTTTTCTTTTCCATGCTGGCCGAGGCATCCGTGTCTATGGCACGGCCCTGCCGCTCCGAACTGCGGGCGTTAACCAATTCGAGAATAATGTCAGCCAGGTTTTCAGCTTCAGACTCCACCGCACCCGTGAGCGGGTAGCAACCCAGCGTGCGAAACCTGACTTTTCGCGCCTGAATCTGTTCGCCGGGTAGCAGTCTGAAGCGATCGTCATCGACCAGCAAAATCATGCTGTCGCGCAGCACCACCGGCCGCACCTTGGCAAAGTACAGCGGCACCACCGGTATGGCCTCCTGGTAAATGTATTGCCAGATATCAAGCTCGGTCCAGTTGGAAAGCGGAAACACCCGGATGCTCTCACCGGCACTCTTGCGTGTGTTGTACAGATTCCAGAGCTCAGGGCGCTGGCTCTTGGGATCCCAGCGATGACTGCTCGTGCGAAAGGAAAATATCCGCTCCTTGGCACGCGACTTTTCTTCATCACGCCTGGCACCGCCAAACACCACGTCGAATTTGTACTTGTCCAGTGCCTGCTTGAGACCTTCGGTCTTGGTAATGTCGGTGTGCAGGATCGAGCCATGGTCAAATGGATTGATGTCTTTG
>JANXLW010000185.1 GCA_025354965.1 Betaproteobacteria bacterium | reverse complement strand
CCTTCCGTTCGGCACTGCTAGGCAAGGACGCAGCTCAACTCACCGCATTCCTGACCCAAGGCCACTGCACCGATGAGGGCTTGGCCCAATGCCTTGGCACGCCTGAACTGCCGGGCGACTTTCGCATCACCTGGATGTCTTTGGCGGGCGATGCAGGTGGTAACGCACTGCCCGAACCCGTTACCCCGCTGCCTGCCGACCTGATGATGTTGGGCAACAACTTCGCCGCACTTGAGCCTCGCGCACACCACACGGGCGTGCAGTCTGCTGGCGACCTGCCTCTGCGCGCCACGTTGGTATCGGCTAAGCAGGAGAAGCCGCAGGGCGGTGTGTTTCTGCGCAGCGCGGGCCTGACCCAACACCTGCAAGGCCAAGCGACTGACAAAGAGCACAGCATTGAAAGCAAGCATGTCTATCAACGCGACCCACGTCTTGGCATTGGCCTCAATGCCGATGCTCGCACCGCAGAAGAAGGACAGATATACACCACCGAAGGTTTTGCCTTCAGCCCGCAGGGCCAATTTTCCAGCACCGGCTTTCTGATCGGCATAGAAGGCGTGGCAAACCTGTTGCCGGATACCGGCTGGCTGCGCCTGGGCGGCGATGGCCGCAGCGCGCAGTACCGTAAGGTGGCGTTCACTGCGCCCACCGTGGCCAATTTGCCTGGCGCCAAAAACCGGTTTCGCTTGCTGCTACAGACCCCGGGGCTTTTCAGCCACGGCTGGTTGCCCGAAGGCGTAACCGAGCTGGACGGCAGTTACCGTTTGCGGGGTGACGGCTTCAGCGCCCGACTGGCCTGCGCTGTGCTGGGCCGCCATGAAGTGGTGAGTGGCTGGGACTTGTACCAATGGAAACCCAAACCCGCCCAAGCCGCCGTGCCCACAGGCAGTGTGTACTGGTTCGATGAATTCGAGGGCGATGCCGACAAGCTTGCCGCATGGGTCGCCAAAGGGTTTTGGCCCGATGATTTGAACCCACTACAACAAACCCGCCGTGCCGAGGGCTACAACCGCGCCTTGCTGGGTGCGTGGAACTGAAACCTTTTATTTTTGCTGTCACGTCCACTTGAGGAATCCCCATGTTTGAAGCATCCCAACTCGTCTTCTACTACGCCGTCAGCCCCGTTCACATGGGCGCGGGCAGCGCCATTGGCGCTATCGACAGCCCCATCCAGCGTGAGGTACACACCCAGCACCCCATGTTTGCAGGCAGTGGTTTGAAAGGCGCTTTGCGCCACCACTTCAACCGCGCCTGGCCGCAAACTCTCATCAACCGCATCTTCGGGCCGGACAGCAACGCTTCCGACTTTGCCGGTGCTTTGAGTCTGAGCGACGCGCAACTGGTCGCCCTGCCAGTGCGCTCGCTCAAAGGCGGTTTTGCTTATGTCACCAGCCCACTGGCTCTGGCCCGGCTACACCGTCTGGCCAGCCAGGCAGGTATGGTGCCGAGCTGGGTAGTGCCTACGGTAGCCGAGAACAAAGCGCAAACCGGCAGTGCCAATCTGCTGCAAGGCAAACAGCTAATTCTGGAAGCATTTGAATTCGCTGCTGAGGTAGATGACAAGCTCACAGACATCTCCCAATGGATCGCCACCCACGCATTGAGTGGCAGCGGCAACAGCTTCTTTGCTGACAAGTTCAAGAGCGACTTGGTGCTGTTGCACGACACCGACTTTGCCCACTTCGCCCGCCACGCCATGGTGGTGGAGCCACATGTCCGCATTGATGATGATTCCGGCACAGCATCGGACGGTGGGCTTTTTTATGTGGAGAACTTGCCACCCGAAACCCTGATGGTGGGACTGGCACAGGCTAGCATTGAGCGTTTCAAGAAAGGCAGCCGCAGTGCAGAGTCAGTTGCCTTGCTGAATGCGCCAGAAGTGCTGGCCAAGGTATTTACAGGGGCCGGTAAGACGATCCCTGGCATTGGAGGCAAGCTGCTGCAAATCGGCGGCGATGCTACGACGGGACGGGGGCTGGTGTTGGTTCAATCTTCCAATAGCTGAAGGTATTGTTATGACCCAAACACTCGACCAAAAGCGCGCTGCACTGGCCTGGGGCTATGCCACGGCAGGGATGCAACAGCACGGCAAAGAATACAAAGGCTTGGCCAAGGGCGCGCCCGCGCTCATCATGAACAGTGGGTTGATGCCCACGTTGGCTTTTTACCGCGGCAAAGGCCGCGCTGCACAGCAACTGCTGGACGATTTGATTCGCGGTTTGTCGCAGCGGCTTGCAGGGCAAGAATTGAAGGCCGGACAAGGCGGGCAACTGTTTCCGAAATTCATGGAAATGCTTCAACGTGGTGAATCGCGGGACTACCTGCGCTACACCGACGAGGCGCTGGAACTGCTCAAGTGGATTCGGCAATTTGTTGATGCAGCGGACAGCGGAGATCGTTGATATGAGCATCCCGCAGCGCATGGCAGCGATACCGGCCTACATTACCTCACACAACAAAGACAGCTTCAAGGATGCAGCCCCTGGGCACAAGTTTCTGGGTTATTTCCGCAATTGGCAAGGCTCCGATGGCGATGCGTTTTCCCCGTACAAGGGCAAGGCCAGACTGATCGGGCAGATACCATCCGGCCCGCAAAAACGTGCGGCCAATGACCAACTCAAAAGTGAATTTGACTCCGTGTTGAATGAGGTGTGCGCCTTACCGGCAACCAGCACCGCCCAAATCGCCGCCTTGCGCTCTCGCCAGCAAGCCCTCATCCAGCACTACCGCAGCAACGGATACCGCATCAGCACACAATCCACCGCCCCCTTCGCCACGGGCCTCGGCAACGAACACCCCATCGAAAACGGCTTTGCCTTTCTCACCCCCTACGGCCTACCGTATCTGGCGGGCAGCGGCGTCAAAGGCATTTTGCGGCGCTCCATGCAGGAGCTGATGGACGACGGTGAAGAGGGATTCACCCTTGACACCATTGACGCAATTTTCGGCCCTGAAAACATCGCCGAGCCGGCGGACGCAAAACGCGGTGCACTCGACTTTTGGGACGTATTCCCCAGCCCCGCTGGGGGCAGGCTGACGGTGGAGATAATGACCCCGCATTACGGAAAGTACTACCAGGGCGAAGAATCGCCCCACGATTCCGGCGCGCCAGTGCCGGTCAGCTTTCTGGCCGTGCCCGCCAAGTCGCAGTTTGACTTTCATGTGGTTTGCCAACCCAGCCGCTTGCCCGAGTCGCTGAAGGACCAATGGCGCTTGCTGCTTGACCGCGCTTTTCAGCATGCCTTTGAGTGGGTGGGATTTGGTGCCAAAACCTCGGTCGGCTATGGCGCGATGCAACCTGCATTGAAGTCGGCAACATCAACAGGTTCAAGCAGCTCAAATGCCGCCATCAATTCGCAAGGTGTAGCCTCGAACATCAACACCTCATCTGAAGTTTGGCCCGCGGCGCGCATCAAATTCAACCGTGCTAATGGAACGCTCACAGCCGAAAACAGCGGGGCCCAAGCCCACGCCATCACACCTCAAGGTGAAGCACTATTGAATGCTTTGCCACCTGCGATTCAATCCAAAATCCGACGCAACGAGTTCGTCAAAGTCAAGGCAATCGTGGCTGGAAACACCCTCATCAAGCTCGAACCATGACCCAACTCGAGAAACTCCTTCTTCGTCTGCTGCGCGGCACTTCCGACGCCAGCATCGGCTTTGATGAACTGTGCAGTCTCTTGACCCACCTGGGCTTTGAAGCTCGCATCCGAGGCAGTCACCACATGTTCAGCAAACCTGGCGTGGCAGAGCTAATCAACCTGCAACGCGACGGTGCTAACGCCAAGCCCTACCAAGTCAAACAGGTTCGAACTATCATCGTCAAATACAAGCTGGAGGTATGACCCATGAACCGCTTTGAGATCATCATTTTCTGGAGCGATGAAGACCAGGCTTTTGTAGCTGATGTGCCGGAGCTGCCCGGCTGCATGGCCCATGGCGACACCCATGAAGCCGCATTGGCAGCAGTGAAGGAGGCCATCGTGCTATGGCTGGAAACCGCTCAAGCTACTGGCCGCGCTGTACCACAGGCGCGTGGGACCAGGCTTTTGTTCGCGTAACTGTTGGCGACGTAATCCAGTTATGCGACACAAACCGACGCCAGTCACCAACCCGAACGGGTCGGACTTGCACGTCAGATTGCAGGCCAGAGGTGAGTCCGATGCTTGACCTCACCGAGCTACAGCAGCACCAGGTTCAACGCCTGCTTGGCCTGCGCCTGCCCCACGTGAGCGCCATGGCCTTTGGATCACGGGTGGCCGGATGGCCGTTCGGTCGCGGCGCCAAAACCTACTCGGACCTCGACATTGCGCTATGGAGGCTGCGCGCAACTGACGACATAGCCCTTGCCCATTTGCGCGCCGACCTGGAGGAAAGCGCGCTGCCGTGGCGCGTTGACCTGAGCGATGCGAACGACCTGCCAACCCCTTTGCGCGAACTGGTAGAGCAACACGGCGTGATGCTACAGGGCGCTCCGGTGTACCACCCTGCCCCCGCATGACCACTTTTTTTGTCTCCCGCCACCCCGGCGCCATCGAATGGGCAAAACGGCAGAAACTGGTCGTGGATCAATTCGTGCCGCATCTTGACGCGGCGCGGGTGCGCAGCGGTGACACTGTTATTGGGGGTCTACCCGTCGACCTGGCCGCGCGAGTGTGCGCTGCTGGTGCGCGCTACCACCACCTGGCGCTGAAATTGCCGGTCACCTTGCGGGGCAAGGAGCTGTCAGCAGATGATTTGACTCAGCTTGGCGCGCGGCTGGAACCATTCCAGATTTGCGCCATACCACCGCGTGCCGACCTGAAATAAGAACAAACCATGAATCGCTACGACACCCACCTTTGCCTGGTCTCGGCCCAAGCCACACCCAACTTGCTACCTGTGCTCGACGATGCCTGGCGGCCACGCCGTGTCGTGCTGGCGTGCAGCGCTCAAATGAAGGAGGCGGCACAGGCACTGCGATCAGTCATCCAGACCAAAGGCGGCGGCGTTATGGTGGACATGCTGGATCTGCCCGATGCTTATGGCTATGCAGCGCTATCGGACACCTTCCTGAACTATCTGGCCGAACATGCCGACGAGAACATTGCCCTCAACGTCACCGGTGGCACCAAGCTGATGGCCGTGGCCGCGCAAGAGGTGTTTGGTTCCGTGGGCAAGCCGGTGTTTTACGTCAACGTGGAAAGCGATGAAGTGTTGGTCATCGGAGAGCAGGCAGTAAGCCAACCGCTGCGGGCCAAACTCAAGGTGCACGAAATGTTGCGTGCACACGGCTACAACGTCACAACGCAAGAACAACCCCAAATCAGCCGCGAACTGCGCGACCTGACCGCCCGCCTGATCGACCACGTTGCCAGTGCGGGCAGAGCGTTGGGTTGGCTCAATGCGCTAGCGCACGCGGCACACGACAACCACCTGCGCGCAGTGCTTAACCCAGGACAGCAAGACTCACGTTCATTGAGCGACATCGTGGCCCTGTTTGAGGAAGCCGGGCTGCTGCGTCAACAAGGCGACACACTGATTTTCAAGAACGAAGAATCACGTTTTTTTACCAATGGCGGTTGGCTGGAGGCACACGTGTTTGAAGTGCTGCAGTCGCTACGAGCCCAGCACGATGGTTTGACCGATGTGGCGATGGGCGTACGCGTCCCTTTTGCCGGCGCCGCAGGCAAAACACCCGGCCGAGACAAAAACGAAATCGACGTTGCCTTTTTGTACCGTAACACCTTGCACCTGATCGAATGCAAGACCGCCAACCTGGCTCAGGTCGGCACTGGCGAAGACAACAAAGCCACTGAGGCGATTTACAAAATGGAGTCCTTGCTCAAGCTCGGTGGTTTGCGCACCAAAGGCATGGTGGTGGACTACCGGGGCGAACTTTCCAAAAGCGAGGCCAACCAGAAGCGTGCCGCTGAGGCCGGCATTGCCATCGTTTCAGGCACGCAACTCAAAGACCTCAAAGGCACCATCAGCCGCCTGTGGCTGTCCCGAAGCGAATGACATCATGGTTTGCCACGCTGCGCTCGCAACGACCACGCTCCCCCTCGCCCGCTACCGCTTCAACGCCATCGTGCAGCAGCCGCTGGCCCTGCCCGAGTATGCCGGCTCCCTCTTGCGTGGGCAGTTTGGTGCGGCACTGCGCAACGTGGCCTGCATGACACGCCAGCCTACTTGCCCCGGTTGCCCGCTGCTGCAAACCTGCCCTTACACGCGCATTTTTGAGGCGCCACCACCGCCTAAGGGGCAGCACACGCTGCAAGACTTCAGCCAGATTCCCAACCCCTACGTGATCGAACCACCCACGCCCGGCGCACGCGTGCTGGATGCCGACGACACTTTGCAATTTCATCTGGTGCTGGTGGGCCACGCCGTTGACCAATTGGCACTGGTGGTGTTTGCGCTGCAACGCGCCTTGGCCCAGGGGCTCACGCGCCAGCGTATTCCGGCCGATCTGATGCAAGTGGACTGGATCGACGCACTGGGCACAGCGCACCCGGTCTGGACGCATGACCACCCCGCGCTGGCAGCACACCCGACCACGCTGCAAGCCCCTGGCGCACCTGCTGATAGCGACACCGGTATCACGCTGCACATCCACACCCCGCTGCGCTTGCAGCAGCAGGGTAAACCGTTGGGCGTGGGCCAGCTCACACCGCGTGCGCTGGTGGCGGCACTGGCCCGGCGCAGCGCCTTGCTGATGCAAT
>JANXLW010000183.1 GCA_025354965.1 Betaproteobacteria bacterium | reverse complement strand
CAAGGTGCTGGCCCTTTTCATGACGCGCGGTACGCCGCATACTGAGGGCATCATTCCGATTCTCGATCAGTATGGCGTGCCCCTGATCGGCCCGTCCACCGGTGCCATGGTGTTGCACTCGCCGGTGAAAAAGCATGTCTTCAATGTCAGGGCCACTTATCAGCGTGAGGCCGAGAAAGCGATAGCACATCTGACCTCGATTGGCATGACGCGGATTGCCATCATTCACGTCGACGACAGCTTTGGCACCGATGGATTGGAGGGGGCACAAAAAGGACTGCGGGCAGCCAAAATTGAAGCCGTCGCAATAGCAAAATTCGACCGCAGCAAGCCCGACTTTTCCGCCATCGCCGCCCTCATGGTTAAAGCGCAAGCCCAGGCCATCATGATCATCGGTTCCGGCACCGCCGTGGTGGACGGTATCAAGGCCGTCAAGGCCGCTGGAACGGGTGCCCAGTTCGTCACCCTGTCAAACAATGCTTCCGGTGGATTTGTCAAACTATTGGGTCAACAGGCGCACGGCGTCATCGTCAGCCAGGTGATGCCCCAATCCTATAGCTTTCCCATTGTCAAGGAAGCAACACAACTGGCCAAAGCCCATAACTTCACCGATCTCAGCCCAGCCATGCTGGAGGGTTTTGCCTCAGCCAAAGTTCTGGTGGAAGCGCTGCGTCGTTCGACCAAGCCGCCAACGCGCGAAGGCATCCAGCGCGCTTTGGAAGGTATGCAAAAATTTGATATCGGCGGAATGGATATCAGCTACAGCCCGACGCACCACACCGGCCTCGATTTTGCCGATTTGTCCATCATTAGCGCAGATGGCAAGTTCATGCGTTGAGCCAGTCAGACAGCCGCGCTAGTCGTTGAGCGCCTTTTCCAGCGCGACACAAGCCTTGACCCCAACGGCGGCCTGAATTTTGGGTAACAGCGCCAACAAGTCGTCAAAGCCGCGCGCCGCTTCGATAGCCAGATTCAACCTGAAGCCTCGTAAACCAATACTGGCGGTCAATCGCGTCGCAATTGGCATGGCTGCCGTGTAGCGCTCCTGCGGAGACCTGGAACTGACCACATGAGCACTGGCCGCGGTAGCGATCGGCGGCGCTACCAGGGCAGCCACCGAATCGGTTGTGGCTAACAAAAATCCTTGCCGGACCAGATGGTCAATATCATCCTGAGTGACTCCAAGACCGGCAGTCACCGCCAACACCTGGTCACCCGATTTGACGCCGTCAAACAGAATGAAGACCGAGCGCTGGCGCGTCGACAACAAGGTCGAACGGGCTTTGAAAGCTTGCATACCCGCTTCTGTTTTCAGATATTTCATGATCACATTCTAGTGTCAACAAACCCGCGCAGCGCTTTTGTTGGCATGCCAAGGTTGCAAAAAGAGGCCCTCACTTGGAGGGCCTCTTTGTGACTACCGGTCGCCAAAATCAATGGGAACCGGTTGAACGAAAAAGATCATCCTAGTCGTTGGCATAAATATCAACGTCTTTGGTTTCTTTTACGAACAGAGTGCCAACCACAAAAGTCATGGCGGCAATGGTAATCGGATACCACAGTCCGCTGTATATATTGCCTTGTGCCGCCACAATCGAGAACGAAATGGCGGGCAGGAAACCACCGAACCAGCCATTGCCAATGTGATAAGGCAAACTCATGGAGGTGTATCGAATCCGCGTCGGGAACAGTTCCACCAACATGGCTGCGATCGGTCCGTAAACCATGGTCACGTAAATCACCAGGATGGTCAGAATGAGCACCAACATGAGCCAGTTGCCCGAGCCAATTTCAATCGGATCAGCCTTGGCCGGATAGCCCGCGTCATTTAGAGCAGTCCGCACCTCTTTCTCAAAACGAACCTTTTCTTCCTTGGCATTGGGGGCCTTGCCATCGTAGGCGGCAATCGACTTGTCGCCCACCTTGACGGTCGCCACAGTGCCTGATTGCTGCACGCTGTCATAGTTCACGCCTGAATTCGACAAGTAGGTTCGCGCCAGATCACAGGGTGACGTAAACACCGCAGTACCGGTCAGGTTCAGAATCAGGTTACAGCTAGCGGGATCCGAAACCACCGTTACCGGTGACTTCTGGATCGCCTGCTGCAACTTGGGGTTGGCGTATGTCGTGAGTGCGTTGAACAGCGGGAAGTAGGTCAACACCGCCAGCAGGCATCCCGCCATGATGATGGGCTTGCGGCCAATCTTGTCGGACCAGGAGCCAAAGAAGATAAAGAACGGTGTCCCCAGAATAAGCGAAACAGCAATCAGAATATTGACGGTCGGGCCATCCACCTTGAGGAAGGTCTGCAGGAAAAACAAGGTGTAAAACTGGCCCCCGTACCATACTGTGGCCTGCCCGGCGGTCAGGCCGATCAAGGCCAGAATCACGATCTTCAGGTTCTTCCATTGACCAAAGGACTCCGACAGGGGCGCTTTGGAAGTTTTACCTTCAGCTTTCATTTTGGCAAAAGCCGGCGACTCGTTCAACTTCAGGCGAATCCAGACCGAAATTCCCAGCAAGATACCCGACATCGCATAAGGAATGCGCCATGCCCAATCGACAAAGTCTTTTTCGCCAAAATAGCTGCGCGTGCCGAGAATCACCATCAGCGCCAGCATCAAGCCCACCGTCGCGGTGGTCTGAATCCAGGAGGTGTAAAAGCCGCGCCTGCCTTGCGGTGCGTGCTCGGCCACGTAGGTGGCCGCACCACCATACTCGCCGCCCAAAGCCAGGCCTTGGAACATGCGCAGGGCAATCAATGCAATCGGTGCAATGATGCCGGCCGTTTTGTAGGTTGGCAAAAACGCCACCAAAAAGGTCGACAAGCCCATGATCAGAATGGTGATCAGGAAGGTGTACTTGCGACCAATCATGTCACCCAGACGACCAAAAACCAATGCGCCAAACGGACGCACGGCAAAGCCAGCAGCGAATGCCAGCAGCACAAAAATGTTTCGTGTGCTGGCGTCCAGTGCGGTGAAGAAGTTGGCCGCAATGATGGCTGACATCACCCCGAACAGATAAAAGTCATACCACTCAAAGATGGTGCCAAGCGACGACGCGAAGATAACCATCTTCTCGCCTTCAGACATGGGCCGAGGTACCGCTGCAGTTGCCATATTGATGTCTCCAAAGGTTGAATGAACAACACCTCTGTGGGTGTTCAGCGCGAACTATTGAGCACCTAGCTGACCGGATTCTGACGCGCTGCTTGTAAAACTTTGCGGCTAGCTGATCGCATTCTTACTGCTTAAGTAGTTACCCTCTCTCACGCTTTCTCGATATGAAATTTGGCGCCAGATTAACCCTGGCAGCGAGATGGCGACTCTTTTAATGCATCGGGAAAACATATTCATTTATTTCAAATGACTTGCTTTGCCAAGCACTAACCGTGCGAAAAAGACAAAGTGATCGCAAACGTAAGGACATGGTCAGCACCTCTTTGCAAAATCCGCCCGTGTGTTGAAGACACATGTCTTGCTACCTATTCCAACTTACCTAGAGGAGACCCACATGAGTGATCCAGTGGTCGACAAAATCCAGAAGAATCCAAAGTATCTGGCGCTTCGAAAAAAACGCAACAGCATCGGCTGGGCGCTGACATTGCTGATGATGGTCGTGTACTACGGTTACATCGCCCTGATCGCCTTCAACAAACCCTTTCTGGCGCAACCGATTGGTGCCGGAGTGACCACGCTGGGTATCCCTATTGGTATGGGGGTCATTGTGTTCACCGTTGTGATCACAGCAATTTACGTACGGCGCGCCAACAACGAATTTGATTCGCTGACCAGCGATATTTTGAAGGATGCCGCGAAATGAAAATAGTTAAATCAAGTATTGCAGCGTTGTTGCTGCTGATACTGGCGGGTTCTGCGCTGGCCGCTGGCGCTGACCTCGGGCAAGTGGACAAGCAACCCACCAACTGGGTCGCCATCAGCATGTTTGGTGGCTTCGTGATTCTGACCTTGTTCATCACCAAATGGGCTGCTGCCAAAACCAAATCGGCGGCTGATTTTTACACCGGTGGCGGTGGCATCACGGGCTTTCAAAACGGCCTGGCCATTGCCGGCGACTACATGTCAGCCGCTTCCTTTCTGGGCATTTCTGCCGCCGTCATGGCCACCGGTTACGACGGCTTGATTTACTCGATTGGCTTTTTGGTGGGTTGGCCAGTGGTCACCTTCCTGATGGCCGAGCGCTTGCGCAATCTGGGCAAATTCACCTTTGCCGACGTTGCCGGTTATCGCTTTCAGCAAACCCCCATTCGGGTTTTTGCCGCTTCCGGCACGCTGGTGGTGGTGGCCTTCTATCTGATTGCCCAAATGGTCGGCGCCGGTGCCCTGATCAAGCTGTTGTTTGGCCTCGACTACTGGCTGGCGGTGGTGATCGTCGGCGCACTGATGATGGTCTACGTGCTGTTTGGCGGCATGACCGCCACCACCTGGGTGCAGATTATCAAAGCCTGTCTGCTGCTGGGGGGTGTGACCTTCATGGCCTTCATGGTCATGGCGCAGTACGGTTTCAGCCCGGAAACCCTTTTTGCTGAAGGTGTCAAAGTAAGAACCGGCATCGCGTCGAATGGCGGCAAGAGCGCTGAGGAAGCGGCCAAAATTGGTCTCGCCATCATGGGCCCGGGCGGTTTTGTGAAAGACCCCATTTCGGCCATTTCGTTTGGCATGGCCCTGATGTTTGGCACCGCCGGCCTGCCGCACATCCTGATGCGCTTCTTCACCGTTCCTGACGCCAAGCAGGCGCGTAAATCAGTGCTCTGGGCGACCACCTGGATTGGCTACTTTTATGTGCTGATTTTCATCATTGGTTTCGGCGCCATCACGCTGGTGCTAACCAACCCCGAATTTGCCGATACTGCCAAAGGCATCATCAAAGGCGGCGGTGGCTCGGCCAATATGGCAGCGGTGCTGGTGGCCAAAGCGGTCGGTGGCAACGTCTTCTTCGGCTTTATTTCTGCCGTTGCATTTGCGACGATTCTTGCGGTGGTGGCCGGCCTGACCTTGTCAGGGGCGTCGGCGGTCTCGCATGACATCTATGCCACGGTGATTAAAAAAGGCAAGGTTGACAGCGCCTCCGAGCTCAAGGTGTCACGCATAACGACGGTAGTTCTGGGCATTGTCGCGGTCGCACTTGGCATCGCGTTCGAAAAGCAGAACATCGCGTTCATGGTGTCACTGGCCTTTGCCATTGCCGCATCGGCTAACTTCCCGGTGCTGTTCATGGCAGTGCTGTGGAAAGACTGCACCACCAAGGGGGCTGTCATTGGCGGCTTCCTGGGTCTGATTTCATCCGTCGGCTTGACCGTCGTTTCGCCTTCGGTCTGGGAAGCCACCTTGGGCTACCCCAAGGGTTCGGCGCTGTTCCCCTACACCTCGCCAGCCCTGTTCTCCATGACCATCGGTTTCGTCGGTATCTGGCTGTTCTCGATTCTGGATCGCAGCCCCAATGCCGCGAAGGAACGGGCCGCCTTTGCGGCACAGCAAGTGCGTTCGGAAACCGGCTTCGGCGCATCCAAAGCTTCAGGCCACTAAGAGCCCAGACAGGCATGGGCTTGCAGCCCGCGTCTTTAGCACTTTCGACCGGGCCCAGTGCCCGGTTTTTTCGTGGGTTCGGATGCGTTCCCGTGCTGGCTATTGAAGACCGAGCAGGTCACTTGCTGCCATTTCAGTCGATGGCTGTTGCAACTTTGATGCCTGCAATTCTCGTCGCAAGTATCGTTAAAGGTTTTCGATACTGGTCACCCAATTGCCGGTGTGTGGCGTGAATGGCATGAGCTTTTGCAAATAAGGAGCGTGCCTCATCGCGTTTGTTGAGATCAAGCAGGCATTGCGCCAGGGCAATGTAGCTATCGGCCAGTTCCGGGCTGCGCCTGGGGTCATAGACACTCGTACCCAACGCAACAGCCTGTCGCAGTAAAGGCTCTGCAACTGCCGATTGATTCAAAGACCTCAGTGCCTTGCCGGCGATCAGACGGAACCTTTGTTCAGCAACGGCGAGATAGGCCCGCGAGCTGCTGGCTTCGATGATTGAAAGGCTTTGTTGCGCCAACTCCTGCGCTCGCCTTGCGCTGCCAAGCGCCAGCGCCAGTTGCGCCTGCAAATACCTGTCAGTCATTCCATTAGAAATCTGCACGCCAATGTCGACGTTATCAAACGACAACTTTGTAGCGAGCGTCGCCGCCTCGACATTACGCTGTTCGGCTAACAGCAGCCGGAATCGTGTGATTTGAATGACCCGCTCGAACTTGGATCTGGCGATCCCTTCAGTTGGCAGCATTTGATGGGCTTCATCAAGGAGGCGATCAGCTTCGGCAGTGCGACCAAGTTTTACGAGTATCTCTGCCTCATACACCAGCACGGACCCAAGACGCCAGGAGCCACCGCCATCCGCGAGAAGTTGGCTCACGCGAAGCAGGGCATCCAGTCCTTCTTCGAGATGGCCGTAGTTGGCGACATCCGTACCATACCGGGTCAGAACCCCCCACTGATTGGCCGGTTCATCGCCGCCGTTGGCGCGCTTCAACGCATCGACCGTGCGAGCCAATTGTTTGATGCCCTCTGCGGCTGACTGGCCGGTCGAGGCCAGCAAATGGGCGTATTCGGCA
>JANXLW010000177.1 GCA_025354965.1 Betaproteobacteria bacterium | reverse complement strand
GCCGAGGCGGCACCGGCCGCTTGAGGAAAGGGACTCACAGCGCCACTTTGACCACACGGTTGATGGACGCCATGGCCCAGCATGAACAGGTAGAACGGCAGCATGATGGCCCAAGGCGAGCGCAACCCGCTCAGCGCCAGCACGGCCATCAGCGTGCCGCCGGTCAGCGTCAGCGCACCTGCGATCGCCACCGAGCGTCGCACGCCAAAGCGCGGCAGCAAACGCCGACACAAAAAAGTGCCCAACAAGTAGATGAATGCCATTGAAAACATCAGCAAGCCGTAGTGTGTTTTGCTTAAACCCAGTACTTTGATAAAGACAAACGAGCCGGAAGCCAGGAACGTAAAGAGACCACCATAAGAAGCCGTCGACAGCGCCGAAAAAGCCAAGAAAGTAGGGTTGCGCAGAATGGCAAGCCAGGTGCTTGCCAGGGTGGCGGGTTGCAGCGCCCGCAGACTTTTCTGTGGTACCGTTTCAACAAAACGCAAGGCAATGACGGCAAGGCAAAGCGCACCAAATATCGCCAGCGCCAGCAAGACAATGCGCCAGCTATACAGTTCCGATAGCAAGCCACCCAGCGGTGCGCTCAGGCAGGCAATGACGCCCAGACCGCTTAAGCCCTTGGACATGACGCGCGCGCCCTGCAACGGGGTGTAGAGGTCGCGCACGATGGCGCGCGCGCACATTACACCCGCGCCCATGGCCGCGCCTTGCACGGTGCGCCACACAATCAGCCAACTCATGCTGGGGGCCAGCGTGCTGGCAATGGATGCCAGCACGTAGGCCATCAGGCCGAGCAGCAGAATGGGGCGGCGGCCAAAGCGGTCCGACAACGGCCCCCAGATCAACTGCGACAAGCCAAAGGCCAGCAACAGGGCGGTCAAGGTCAACTGTGCTTGCGCCATCGGCGCACCAAAACCCTCGGCCAACGCCGGCAGCGCGGGCAGGTATAAATCGGTGGTAACCGGTTGCAGACCGAGCAGCAGCGACAGAATCAGAATGGTCAAACCGGGCGGCATGGTGGCGGGGGGCTGTTTGGCAGGCATCCCGGCAAGCGTATCAGATCAAGCAGCGGACACCCGGCCTGAACAGACACTATTCAACCACTGGTGGGTCGCCGGACTCTCCGGCTGAATTGATTTCAGTACGTCAGCTCCAGCACCACGAGATGGTTGTCGGCCACGCTCCAGGTCCGTCCAATCAGACTCTCGCCATTGAATTCCGCCTTGACGGCGCGGTCCACGGCTTGAGGCAGTTTGACAGTCGAAGTACTTACGCCTGCACCCGCCGGTGGCACGCCGGGAGGTGGCGTCAGTCCATCGAAGTTCATCTTGTCACGCTGAGCGTCAAAGTAGCCACGCGGCCGACTGAAAGTCAAGATCACCCCAGTCTGCCGGTCTGCATCCGCAATACGTTCTGCACGAAGACTCACCACACTGCTGGACCTTGGAAACGCGCTGCGATAGATGTGCGTGATCGCATAGCCCGGCGCCGTGATTTCAAACTCATAGGCTGCACCCGTCTTGGTTGTGAACGGTCCCCATCGTCCATCGGCACCGATCTTGTTGTTGTAGGCCGGGCCACCGACCCGCGAACCAGTTGCCTGGTCGGTCTCAAAGATAGCCAGACCGGCACCGGTGATTGGCAGATTGTTGGCGAAGTTGCCCGATTTGGGGTCGAGAGAATCCACGCCCATGCCAGTGACATTGCCGCTCAAGACGATGTTCGACTCTGCCGTGACGTTATTCGTAGCGGCTGCCTTGCCCGTTATAAAGTTGTAGGCCACCGCGAAGGCAACGGGGGAAAACGACGTTTCACGATGGTCAATCTGCGGGATCGCGACATTGGTTGCACCCTTGAGTTCTGGCCCCACAAAGTTCACGTTGGTGGCAGTTCCCTTGGCGCCAATCCAGACCCCGTCGGGTTGGGCAAACTTGTCGTTCTGTTCGCTGCGAATCGTCATCCACTTCACGGGACCCGTGACCTCGTCACCGTTGGCGTTCTTGGGCGCATTCAGGCCACTCAGAAACGGACCTGTGCCAGAGAACTCATTGACTTCACGGAAGCCCTTGATGGCCCATACGCCATGGTTTGGCGCTCCACCAAGGATGGCGTACGAAACTGTAGCTTCGCCACCGCCATTCTGGATGTAGTTGCGAACTGCATAGCCGCCGCGCGAATTGGAGAACAACACCACTTTGGAGGCGCCTGTCGCCTTGCGCACCTTCTCAACCTCCAACTTCAGAAACGCCATGTGTTGCGTGGTTGAGGTCTTGCCTGCTTGGTCCTTGGTGTCGTCATCGCGAGCTGACGGGTATGGCAGTTCAATGGCATACAGGCGATCGCGCGGCCAGCCGTTGGATTCAAAGCGCCAGATTGTTGTCTGCCACAGCGCAGCGGTATCTCCGTTGCCATGCACAAATACGATCGGTGGCGCCACATCCAGTGAAGGTTGGGTAGCGCACCCGGCGAGCAGTGCAAGGCTGGCAGCAATGCCAAAAAAGAAGCGACGGATCTGCATGATGTGTCGGTCTCCATTTGATATTTGGCGTCTCACGCCGCAGATTAGGCAATGCCACCGGTTGTGCTTTGCATCCTACCCCATCGCAGGCTAGCGCAAACGGTTTCGCCCGGTGCCAAGAAATGGCGTTAACTTGTCGCGCCACACTCGGTAGCCATCCTCAGAAGGATGCAACCCGTCACGCACAAAAAGACGTGCGATTTGCTCTCCTGCGGCGTCTACATATGCAGGGTCACTAGTGTCCGGTGAACGCCGCCCGGTTTGGACAAGAAGCCAATAGCCACGCGGGTTAGCGGCCCATTTTATTTGGTGCCGATTTGAATTTCGGAGCCGCTTTTGTGAGTAGTTTCCCCAGATTGACTTTTTTGGGGA
>JANXLW010000215.1 GCA_025354965.1 Betaproteobacteria bacterium | reverse complement strand
GCACGGCGTGGGCGATGTCGTTCAACACGATAACGGGAATGACCGGGGCATCCTGCATCACTTGCAGGGCTGAATATTTCGGGTTTGTTCTCATGAAACCATCCTGTTTATTTAGCTGCGGATCAAAGCCAGCTACAGGCGCCAGCTTCTGCTGTCAATGCGTTGCGGCGCATGGCGGCAAACAGTTCGCGCCCCATGCCTATAGCGTTGGCGCTGCAGAGCGATTCTGGCATCGGCGCAAGGGGCCGCGCCTCCCACTCGGCAGCGCTCACCAGCACTTGCAGTGTGCCGCTCGTCGCATCCAGTCGAATCACATCGCCATCGCGTACCTTGGCCAGCGGACCGCCAGCGGCGGCTTCGGGCGAGACGTGAATGGCAGCCGGTACTTTGCCGGAGGCACCACTCATGCGACCATCTGTCACCAGGGCCACTTTAAATCCTTTGCCCTGCAACACCGCCAGCGGTGGTGTCAGTTTGTGCAACTCGGGCATGCCATTGGCCTTTGGCCCTTGCCAGCGCACCACGCATACGACATCCCGGTTCAGTTCATTGGCATTGAAGGCCTGATGCAGTGCTTCCTGCGAATCAAACACCCGACACGGCGCCTCCACCACATGCCGGTCTTCCGGCACGGCCGAAACCTTGATCACACTGCGCCCCAGATTACCCTGCAACAACTTGAGCCCGCCATGGGCGCTAAAGGGTGCGCTGGCCGGTCGCGCCACGCTGTCGTCCTTGCTGGCGCCGGCTGGCGCCCAATGCAAAGTAACACCATCACTTTGAGTGGCGGGAATCGTCGTGAATTCACGCAGGCCACCGGCGCGCACCGTCAGCACATCGGCGTGCATGAAGCCGCCTTCCAGCAATTCCTGAATCACAAAGCCCGGGCCACCCGCCGCTTGAAACTGATTGACGTCGGCACTGCCGTTGGGATAGACCCGTGTCAGTAGCGGCACCACGTCGGACAACGCTGAAAAGTCATCCCAGTCGATGACAATGCCGGCAGCGCGTGCCACCGCTACCCAGTGAATCAGGTGGTTGGTGGAACCGCCCGTGGCCAGCAAAGCGACCATGGCATTGACAATGCAACGCTCGTCCACCACTGCGCCTATCGGTGCAAATCGCTTTTTCTTGGTGATGCCAAGCACGGTGCGCACCGCCTCGCGCGTCAACTCTTCGCGCATGGCGGCGCCAGGGTTGATGAAGGCTGTGCCCGGCACATGCAGTCCCATCGCTTCGAGCAACATCTGGTTGCTGTTGGCGGTGCCATAAAAAGTGCAAGTGCCCGAACCGTGATAAGCCTGCGATTCGGCTTGCAGCAACTCAGCGCGCCCGACCAGTCCTTGCGCAGCTTTCTCACGTACCTTGGCCTTTTCATTGTTCGACAACCCTGAGGTCATAGGACCTGCTGGCACAAACACGGTTGGCAAGTGCCCGAAGTGGAGTGCACCAATCAACAGACCGGGGACAATTTTGTCGCACACACCCAGCATGAGAGCGCAGTCAAACACGTCATGGCTCAGCGCAACCGCCGTAGCCATGGCAATCACATCGCGCGAGAACAGGCTGAGTTCCATGCCTGGCGTACCCTGTGTCACGCCATCGCACATGGCCGGCACCCCACCGGCGACTTGCGCCGTGGCCCCCAACTTGTTGGCCTCCTGCTTGATGATGTCAGGGTAACGATGCAACGGTGCATGAGCCGACAATATGTCGTTGAACGCGGTCACGATGCCGAGATTGGGTGCGCGTTCAGCGACGACGCGCAGCTTGTCGTTGGCCGGCAGCGCAGCGAAAGCGTGCGCAACATTCGCGCAACCCAATCGCTCGGCTCCTGGTTTGCGATCGGTCGCTCGGCTCAGACGCTCCAAATAGGCGGTGCGCGTCACCCGGCTACGCTCTCGGATGCGCTGCGTTACGGTTTCAACGGTAAGGTGGAGTTTCATGGCGGACGAAATGTTGGTAACAAAATTACAGGTCGGATGGTACTCTCTAATAGTGAAAATAGTTGCTGTGCTAGTTACCAGGTGGTTACCAAAACGAAGGTTCTACAAAGCCTAATTCTTACTCAGGTTTTCGCGTAACCAAGACACAGCCGATCTGTGGACTTGCCTATACTGCCGCCATGACTTCTCTTGCCGACCTTCGCAAAAATTACGAGCGTGCCGAACTCAATGAGGAGGCGTCGCACGCCGATCCCCTGTTGCAGTTTGACAAATGGTTACAGGAAGCCATTGCCGCAGAGGTGCCTGAGCCCAACGCGATGACACTCGCAACCGTGGCCAGCGATCTGCGTCCCAGCACCCGCGTCGTACTGATCAAAGGCTATGACCAACGCGGCATCACCTGGTTCACAAATTATGAGAGTCGCAAGGGGCAAGAGCTGGCCGGCAACCCGTTTGCCGCCTTGCAGTTTCACTGGGTGGAGTTGGAGCGTGTGGTACGCATCGAGGGTCTGGTCGAGAAAATCAGCGATGAAGAAAGCGACGCCTATTTTCACAGCCGTCCGCTCGATTCACGCATTGGTGCCTGGGCTTCGCCGCAAAGTCAGGTCATCACCGGGCGCGCTGTGCTGCTGGTAAATGCCGCCAAATTCGGGGCAAAATTTTTGCTGCAACCGCCGCGACCGCCGCACTGGGGTGGCTACCGCCTTAAACCCGACAATTGGCAATTCTGGCAGGGCCGCAAGAGCCGTCTGCATGACCGGCTGCGCTATGCATTGACCCCCGCCACCAACACCACGACCGGTAAAAATAAAGCCTGGATCCGTGAACGCCTGGCGCCCTGAAATCGTCCCAAATCATCGGCCACCCGGCATCGCTGCGACAACGTGAACACGCTGGCACCGATCAACAGAAGGGCGCCGTCTGCACCGGTGCTGGTAAGAGTTACTTGACACTGACCGCCTCGGTGATGCGATAGTACAAGCCAAATGGATCATCGTTCAAAACAGCAAACTTTCCCTCAACCGTTATCGGTTCCAATGAGTATTTCACAGCCGATTTAGTCTTGACTTCGACCATGCTCTCAGGGCCACCCGGCGTGCAAAATGAGCAGGTCAATGGCACCGAAGTCAGCAAAAAATGTTTTTGCTTTTCGCCCGGATCGAGCGGCATCATGAAGCCTTGCACACGCTGGGTTTTATCGTTCAGCGCCTGCACGGGTGCAGGGAAAACCGGCAACAGAAGATTTTTGACAGCCTTGGTTTTAACATCGGACAGCACGGACCAGGGCAACACGTCGCTGCGCTCAGGCAACGGCGCAAAGGGACTGTTGGGGCTGTGAATACCCGGCCCGATGCCGGCAGGAATGCCGCCCGCGAGTGGTGAACTGAATTGCGCCGTGGAGTCCAAGGGTAACAGGCAAGCGGTTGACAGGCAAACTACGGTCAGCGCAAATTGAATAGAAAATGGTTTCATCAAATATCCCTCGTTTGCAGAAGTTCAAACACACTCACGCGATAAGCCCCTAGCGCCGGCAATATGGCAGCCGCCACAGACACCCCTATTGCGAGAGTCGGGACCAGCAAAAGTTCCACTGGCCACACCATCCCGCCAATAAGCAAGGAATTGTCAAGCTGCAACATCCACCCTACCAATGTCGCCAATACCTGACCACCCATCACGCCCAGCACCGCAGCCAGCAACCCCAACCATAGCGCCTCAAGCAGCAGCAGAGCCGCAATCTTGATGGGCGGCGCGCCCAACATGCGCAACAATGCCAAATCAGAGCGCCGTTCGCGCACCGCGCTCCACAGGGCGATAAAAACGCTCAAACCGGCCGTCAGCAACAACACACCCGCAAAGGCCCGCAGTACATCGGTACCGATGCCCAGCATACTAAGCAAGCGGGTAATCTCCAACGCTGGCGCAGCAGCCTGCATTTCAGTGCTGCTGTTGATGTAGCGCGGAAAGCTCATTGCCGCCAACGGGCTCTTGTAACGAATCAGCGCCAGCGTGATTTCGCGCTCGTCCTGCATGATTTTGTGGTCGTCGTCATCAAGGGTGGTGTGGTCTTCATGCACCTCCCAGACCGACGCCGTGTCGGTGAGGATAAGACGGTCCAGCACGCTGCCGCCGGGCGCCAGAATACCGATGACGGTGTATCGACTTTCACCGTGGGCATGACCGCCGGCACCCAGACCGTGCGAGCCAACAAAGTTATCGCCCAGTTTCAGTTCCAATTTGCGCGCCACAGTGGCGCCCAGCACCGCCTGCATCGGTTCGGTCCACAAACGACCCTGCGCCAGCGTCGCCTGGTAGTGCGTGATGTATTGATGCGATGTCCCGACGATACGAAAACCCCTGAAGCTGTCGCCCAGGCTGATCGGGATGATGCTGGCCACCATCGGGTGCTTCTGCAGCGCCTGAACCGCAGACAGCGGCACATTGCCCGGTGGCACGTCGATGTGAAAGACGCCTGCCAGGATCAACTGCATGGGGCTGCCTTTGGCGCCCACCACCACATCAATGCCTGCCAGATCGCGGTCAAAGGCGTTGTTCAGCTGGTGCCCGACCAACAGCAAAAAGGTGATGGACGCCAAACCCAAGCTTAGCAGCAGCAGATTAAGCACAGCGCCCAGCGGTCTGGACCACAGGTAGCGCCAGGCCAATGAGACTGTCTTCATGTTTGTGACTGCAGGCTGCTGCGCACCAACTGCAACGACTGCAAGTCGATTGGGCCCATGGCGCCTGATGAAACCAGCGACTCTACGCGCCGATCATGGGTGGCAATGACCAGTGTTGCACCCTGCCTGCGTGCCGTATTGAGCAACAGGCCAAGCGCATCTGCGGCGGCCTCATCATCCAGGCTGGCGGTAGGCTCGTCGGCCAGAATCACACGGGGTTGCAACAACACGGCGCGCGCCAGGGCCACGCGCTGGGCCTGGCCGCCGGACAGTTGTGCCGGTTTGCGCTGCGCCAGTTCCTGCACGCCCAAGGCCTGTAGGGCGCTGTCAATGTGGACGGGATTTTCCGGCTGGCCAGCGGCCCACTGTGCGATCGCGAGGTTTTGCTGCACGTTGAGGGCTGCGCTCAAATGCATTTTTTGCGGCAGAAACCCGATTGTTCTTGCCCGCCAGGCGTCAGCGGCCACATTTTTTAGCGCCGCGGGGAACTGATCGACGACCATCATTTCACCCGAAGTTGGTGCCATCAGCCCGGCGACCAGCGCCAGCCAGGTGGACTTGCCGCAACCCGAGGGGCCGCTCAGCAACAGCACCGCCCCCTGTGCCACATCGACATCCGGAAATACCAGCGTCGGCCCCATGCTATAGGCGTAGACGAGTTGATGGGTGCGAATCATGGCCTGCATTGTGTCAGTTCAGCAACTCGCACGCTAAACTCGGCCTGCACGCGACTTGAGCGTGCTATCGGAGCCCACTTTTTGTCTTATTCCCATCTCCTTCTGGCACTGTCCGTGGTCTTCGTCTGGGGCACCAATTTTGTAGTGATCCGCTGGGGACTCGACGGTCTGCCCCCATTTCTGTTCGCCACCCTGCGCTTTACTTTTTCTGCCCTGCCCTGGCTGTTGTTCATCAAGCGTCCCCGGGTTCCGTGGCCCAAGTTGGTTGCGTTTGGGGTGTTGCTGGGCGTCGGCCAGTTTGCGCTGCTGTTCCTGGCCATGCGCGGCGATATTTCGCCGGGCCTGGCGTCGCTGGTGATTCAGGTGCAGGTGTTCTTCACCATCGGCCTGTCCTTGTTGACGTTGGGCGAGCGGGTCAGAGGGTATCAATTGGTCGGACTGCTGCTGGCAGCCGCAGGTCTGGCGGTGATAGCGTCGCACCTGGACGCCACACTCACCCTCAAAGGACTGGCACTGGTCCTGGCTGCGGCGTTCTTTTGGTCCTGCGCCAACATGGTGGTCAAAACAGTCGGCCGCGTCGATATGCTGGGGTTTATGGTCTGGACCAGTCTGTTTGCCGTGCCGCCCCTGTTTGCCCTGTCCTGGTGGCTGGAAGGCCCGACGGTCTTGGCTGCAAGTGTCATGCATGCCAGCGCCAGTGTGTGGGCTTGCGTGCTGTGGCAAGCGCTGGGCAACACTCTATTTGGCTATGGCATGTGGAACTGGTTGCTGTCACGCCACCCGGCCGCCACCGTGACACCGGTGGCGCTGCTAGTGCCAGTATTTGGCATGGCAGCGTCCGCTTTGTCGTTGGGTGAGTCACTTCCGGTCTGGAAGCTGAGTGCAGGCGCGCTGGTGCTTTGCGGGCTGGCCGTGATCGTACTGTGGCCGAGGCTGCGCCCGATGCTTGCAGGAAAAACCTTTTAACAGCCGCAGCGCCAAGCCGCCCAAGCAAGGCACAACCCCCTCGGGGGCAGGAAGCCACACAAAGTGGGCGAGCGTGGGGGTCTACACCCTAACCAGCCGCGCAAACGTCTTGCGAAACTTGGCCACCTTGGGCGCGGCCACGGCCACGCAATAACCCTGATGCGGATTTTTCTCAAAGAAGTCCTGGTGGTATTCCTCGGCTGGCCAATAGTTGGCCAGGGGCAAGACTTCGGTGACCACCGGCCGACTGTAAACGCCGCTCTGTGCGATTTCCTGAATGAGATGCTGGGCGATGCTTTGCTGCTCGGGCGTTGAAAAATAGATGCCGCTGCGGTACTGCGTGCCGCTGTCGTTGCCCTGGCGATTCAGCGTGGTCGGGTCATGAATGACAAAGAAGATCTCCAGAATTTCGCGCAGACTGATCAGCACGGGATCAAATACCAGCTTGACCACCTCATTGTGTCCGGTCAAGCCGGTGCAGACCTGCTCGTAGCTAGGGTGTTGGGCGTGCCCATTGCTGTAGCCGCTTTCAACCTCTTCAATGCCCTTGACACTGACGAAGACCGCTTCCGTGCACCAGAAGCAGCCACCGCCCAGGGTGATGGTTTGCCGCGTAGCTGTCATCTAAACTCTCCTCTTGAAACAAGGCGTCACAGAGCGCCACGGCATCTTACGCGCCATTGGCCGCCCTGAATGGCAATCGGGTCTTTGCTCATATTTGCCTCAACGCAGTTCACTGATGCCAACAGCAATTGACAGTCGAACCAGCCAAAGTTACATTACTAACCAGTTAGTCATTAATTACATGCCCCTGTCCAAACTGCTCTGCAAACCGAAATCCGTGACACCTGCCCGGCACGAACGCCGCAAAGATGCGCGTCCCGGCGAATTGCTCGCAGCGGCACTGGACTTGTTCGTCGAAAAAGGCTTTGCCGCAACCAGGGCTGAAGAAGTTGCGCGCCGCGCTGGCGTCTCCAAAGGTACCCTGTTCCTTTATTTTGCAAGCAAGGAAGAGCTGTTCAAAGCCGTGGTTCGAGAAAATATTTCGGGTCGTTTTTCCGAGTGGAATTCCGAATTTGACGCCTTTGAAGGCAGCACCGCCGACATGTTGCGTTATTGCATGACGCTGTGGTGGTCCCGGCTGGGCAGTACCAAGGCTTCCGGCATCACGAAACTCATGCTCAGTGAAGCCAAAAACTTTCCGGAGTTGGCCGCTTTTTTCCAGCATGAGGTCATCCAGCCGGCACACATGTTGATCGGTCGCATCCTGCAACGCGGTGTTGAGCGGGGCGAATTTGCGCCGGTTGACATGAAATACGGCGTCTACGCGGTGCTGGCACCGATGCTTTTTTTGCAGCTCCTGATGCATTCAAAAGGTGCCTGCATGGACGCCTGTGAAGCGTCCCAACTGGTACCCGAAGAATTTCTCACAGCGCAAGTGCAGACCATTCTTGACGGCTTGTGCCTGAGGCCGGCCACTACTCCGACAGACAAAGGAATCCACTCCCTATGAAACGCTGGTTGAAATGGGCGCTTGCCGCCTTCGTCGTTGTTGTGCTCGCCATCAGCGTGTTGCGTGCACTGTCTGCCCGCAAGGCACAACAGGAAGCTGTTGCCGCCCTCGCAACGCAGCGAACGCAGCCGGTGGTGGAGTTGGGCGCGGCAGACCTGGTGCAAGTCCATGTCCGCAAATTGACGCAGAGCCTGGCGATCTCGGGCGCGCTCAAAGCCGTCAACACAGCCATCGTCAAAGCCCGGGTCGCTGGAGAGTTGCAGGGCCTGACGGTGCGCGAGGGAGATTCTGTCAAGGCGGGGCAAATCGTTGCCCGGATCGATGCCAGCGAATACCAGGCGCGCGTACGCCAGGCCCAGCAGCAGGCGCAGGCGGCCAAAGCCCAGGTTGACATTGCCCGGCGCAGCTTCGACAACAACCGATCGCTGGTGGACCAGGGCTTTATTTCGAAGACCGCGCTGGACTCATCAGTGGCCAGCCTGGCAGCGGCCGAGGCCACCCACCAGGCGGCCCAGGCGGGTGCTGAGGTCGCCATCAAATCACTTGACGACACGGTATTGCGAGCACCGATCAGCGGTCTCATTTCGCAACGTCTGGCACAGCCCGGCGAACGAGTCGCGGTTGATGCGCGGATTATCGAAATTGTCGATCTCGGCCGGCTCGAACTGGAGGCCAACTTGAGCGCCAATGAATCGCTGGACGTGCGCTTGGGCCAAAGCGCTTTGCTGCAGATCGAAGGCTCGGCCAAGCCGGTCAACGCCAAAGTGGTTCGTGTCAATCCCAGTGCCATGGCCGGTAGCCGCGCCGTTCTGGTTTACCTGGCCGTCGATGCCAGCCCCGGTTTGCGTCAGGGCCTTTTTGCGCAGGGAACATTGGGCACTGGTCGCCTGCAAGCGCTGGCGGTACCGCTGAGCGCCGTGCGCACCGACGAACCCCAACCGTATGTGCAACTGATCAGCCAGTTGCAGGTGGTCCATCAGACCGTTGAATTGGGCGCACGTGGCGAGATCGATGGACAAACCATGGTCGCTGTCAAAGGGGTAGCGGAAAACGCCACTCTGATCGCCGGCACGGTGGGCAGTTTGCGCGCCGGCACCAGCGTGAAATTGGCCAGCTCCGTTCAGCCAGCGACAAGCGCCAAATAGACCATGTGGTTCACTCGCGTCAGTCTGAAAAACCCTGTTTTCGCCACCATGGTTATGCTGGCCCTTGTGGTGCTGGGTATGTTCTCCTACCAGCGTCTGCAGGTCGATCAGTTTCCCAACATCGACTTCCCGGTGGTTGTGGTAACCACCGAATACCCAGGCGCTTCGCCCGAAATTGTGGAGAGCGAGGTTACAAAAAAAATCGAGGAAGGCGTCAACTCGATTGCCGGTATCAACGCCCTGACTTCGCGCAGCTACGAAGGAATGTCGGTAGTCATCATCGAGTTCCAACTGAACATCAACGGGCGCAAGGCAGCCGACGATGTACGCGAAAAGGTGGCCATCATTCGTCCCACCCTGCGCACCGAGGTCAAGGAGCCGCGCGTGTTGCGCTTCGATCCGGCCAGCCGTGCCGTCTGGTCGCTGGCTGTATTACCTGATATGGCCTCCACGCTGGCCACCGCCGGCACCGCGCACAAGCAGCTCAGCGACGTCGAATTGACAAACTGGGCTGATCAAACACTGAGGAAGCGACTTGAAAACGTACGTGGTGTCGGCTCGGTGACCGTGGTAGGCGGTACCAAGCGCGAGATCAATATTTACCTCAACCCACAGGCGCTGGAAGCATTTGGCGTCACACCCGAGCAGGTAGTCGCTGCGGTACGCAATGAAAGTCAGGACCTCCCGATGGGGGCGATTCGCTCACTGGAGCAGGAGCGCGTGGTTCAGATCGAGGCCCGCATGCAACGGCCGGAAGATTTTGGCAAGATCATCGTCGCGCGCAAGAGCGGCGCCGCGATTCGCGTTGAGCAAGTCGCAAAAGTAGTGGACGGCGCGCAGGAAACAGACAGCCTGGCGCTGTACAGCGGTCAACGCACGTTGCTGCTGAGCGTGCAGAAATCCCAGGATGAAAATACCATTGAGGTGATTGACGGCCTGCTCAAAACTGTGGCGTCGATGAAGTCAGAACTGCCGGAAGGCATTCGGCTGGAACCGGTCACCGACGGCTCCCGGCAGATCAGGGTGGCGGTGAAAAATGTTCGTGAGACCCTGCTGGAAGGCGCATTGCTCACCATCCTGATCGTGTTTCTGTTTTTGAATTCATGGCGCTCCACGGTCATCACCGGGCTGACATTGCCGATTGCCTTGATCGGCACTTTTTTGTTCATGAACCTGCTTGGCTTCACCATCAACATGATCACGTTGATGGCACTGAGTCTTTGTGTGGGGTTGCTGATTGACGACGCCATCGTGGTGCGAGAAAACATCGTGCGCCACGTGCAGATGGGCAAGAAGCCGTATCAGGCAGCGCTGGACGGCACGCAGGAAATCGGGCTGGCGGTGCTGGCCACCACGCTGTCCATCGTCGCGGTGTTCATGCCGATTGGCTTCATGGGTGGCATTATCGGCAAGTTTTTTCATGAGTTCGGCCTCACCATCGTTGCTGCCGTGCTGATCTCGATGTTTGTCAGCTTCACGCTGGACCCGATGCTGTCGAGCATCTGGCATGACCCCAGCATCAAGGCGCACGGCCGGGACGGCCCACCGGTCAACTTTTACGACAAGACCGTTGGCCGCGTCACCGGCTGGTTTGACCATGCCACCGACACGTTGATCGCTAGCTACCAGAGCATTCTGCGCTGGGCGCTTGTGCACAAGCTCAAAACCCTTTTCACAGCGCTGGTCATTTTCGTTGCAAGCGTCTTGATGGTGCCACTGCTGGGCACTGAATTTGTTCCCGCAGCCGATTTTTCGGAAACTTCGCTCAACTTTTATACGCCGATGGGCTCGTCCATTGAAGTTACCGAAGCCAAGGTAAAACAGGTGGAGGCGATCGTGCGCGAGTTTGCCGAGGTCCGCTACACCCTGGCGACCATCAACACCGGCAGTGCAGCTGGCAAAAGCTACGCCAATATTTACGTGCGACTGGTGGATCGCAAGGATCGCAAACGCAATGTGAGTGAGCTCTCGTCGGTGCTTCGCGAGCGCATGAAGCAGGTGCCGGGTATCACCGTCACCCACGTCGGGTTGATGGACCCGGTGGGTGGACAAAAACAGATCGAGTTTTCTCTGCAGGGCCAGGATCTGGCCGAGCTTGAACGCATCACCCAGCTGGTGATGGAAAAAATTCGTCCCATTCCCGGACTGGTGGACCTGGATTCCAGTGTCAAACCCAACAAACCGACGTTGAACGTTGCCGTCAAACGAGATGCGGCGTCCGACCTGGGACTCGGTATCGCACAGATTGGCAGTGCCTTGCGTACCCTGGTGGCAGGTCAGACGGTAGGCAACTGGCGGGCACCGGATGATCAAACCTACGACGTCAACGTGCGCCTGGCTCCGGATGCGCGCAACAGCTCGCAAGACCTGCAGCGCCTGCCGTTCACGCTGGGTGCCAATGCGGACGGCAGCTCGCGCATCGTGCGCTTGAACCAGGTTGCCACGGTGCAGGAAGCTACCGGCCCGAATCAGATCAACCGGCGCGATCTGACGCGCGAGGTAGCTATCAATGCCAATGTCTACAACCGTTCTGCCGGCGAAGTTTCCAACGACATCAAGGCGGCACTGGAAAGCATCAGTTTTCCGCCTGGCTACCGCTATCAGTTTGGAGGCTCCACCAAAAACATGGCTGAGTCCTTCGACTACGCCATCTCCGCTCTGGTGTTGGCGATCGTCTTCATTTATATGATTCTGGCCAGTCAGTTCAAGAGCTTTTTCCAACCCCTGGCGCTGATGACGGCGCTGCCGCTGACCCTGATTGGCGTGGTGCTGGCGCTGTTGCTGTTCCACTCGACACTGTCGATGTTCTCTGTCATCGGGGTCGTGATGCTAATGGGCCTGGTCACGAAAAATGCCATCTTGCTGGTCGACTTTGCCATACGTGCGCGCGAACCTGCCATTGACAGCCATGGGCAGCGCGTCGACGGCATGGAGCGCAGTGCAGCCCTGCTGATGGCGGCAAAGGTGAGGTTGCGCCCCATCCTGATGACCACGCTGGCCATGATTTTCGGCATGCTGCCACTGGCCCTGGCGCTGACCGAAGGCTCGGAGCAGCGTGCGCCAATGGGACAAGCCGTCATTGGCGGTGTCATCACCTCATCCTTGCTGACTTTGGTAGTCGTACCTGTGGTGTACTGCTACATGGATGATCTGGCGCAATGGCTGCGCCGCCGCTGGAGCACCGGCGACAGCAGCGCCGGGTAAAATTTTGCAGAATCAGTTAACCGACCCCCTGGAGTACCAAGATGAATTTTGAACAAGCCCGCTTCAACATGATCGAACAGCAAATTCGACCTTGGAACGTATTGAATGACGACGTGCTGCGCCTGCTGTCACTGGTCAAACGTGAAGACTTCGTTCCATTGGCTCACAAGGCACTGGCCTTTGCCGACATGGAAATCCCGCTCGGTCATGAACAGAGCATGCTGGCGCCCCGCGTCGAAGCACGCCTGCTGCAGGACGCCGCCGTTCAAAAGCACGAAAAGGTTCTCGAAATCGGCACCGGCTCGGGTTACATGACTGCGCTACTGGCACACCGCGCACAACGCGTAATCTCACTGGAAATTGATCCTGAAATGGTAAAACTGGCGCGTGCCAATTTGCAAAGCGCCGGCATTCACAACGCCGAGGTGAGGCAGCTCGATGGTTCCAATGCGAAAGTGGCAGAAGGACCGTTCGACGTCATCATGCTAGGCGGATCCGTGGCAGAGGTGCCGCAGTCCCTGCGCGCGCAACTCAAGGTCGGCGGCCGACTGCTGGCCGTCGTCGGGGATGAACCCACCATGTGCGCCACCCTCATCAACCGCAACAGCGAGACCGACTTCACAACGCAGCAACTCTGGGACACGGTGACTCCGCGCTTGCTCAATTTTACCGAGACCTCTCAATTTAATTTTTGACCGCATGATTGCCCAGATTCGTCCCTCTGAATTGTCGGCATGGCTGCAGACAGCGCGCGCCGACAGCACCCCTGTAGTGCTGGATGTTCGCGAAGCGGCCGAGTTGTGCCTGGCCAGCGTCAAGTCCGATGGATTTTTACTGCTGACCATCCCGATGAGCCAGCTTGTGGCACGCCTGGATGAACTCGACCCACAGCAAGCGATTGCCTGCTTGTGTCATCACGGCGGGCGCAGCATGCAGGTCGCTGCATTTTTGCAAAGCAGAGGCTTTTCCCATGTTGCGAATATCGTCGGCGGCATCAACGCGTGGTCTGGCGAACTCGATTCCAGTGTTCCCAGATATTGAGCATTACGCCAAAATTACCCTAAGGCCCATCATGAAAACATTCCGTCTATCGCCCTTTTTTATCGCCATCTGCACAGCGTTGACGCTGCCTGTGCATGCCCAGAGTTTGCTGAACCTTTACCAATCCGCGCTCGGCTTTGATGCGTCCTACCAATCAGCCAAATCTCAATACGACGCCACGCTGGCCAGAGCCGACCAGGCCAGGGCGGCGATTTTGCCGGTGGCCGGTTTGGCAATCGGCGCATCGCGCTCGACGCAGGAATTCACGCCCAGCGGAGGAACGGCAAAAGACAGTTCCTATGGCACCCAGAATGTCACCGTCAGCGCGGCGCAGCCGCTGTACCGCCCGGGCAATTGGGCCAGTTACCGGCAAGGCCTGAAACAGGTTGATCTGGCGCAGGCGCAGTTGGCCAGCGCCGATCAGGATTTGATCGTGCGCGTCAGCCAAGCTTACTTCGACGTGCTTGCGGCGCAAGACAGCCTGACCTTTGTACAGGCGCAGAAAACTGCAGTGGCGGAGCAATTGGCTTCGGCCAAGCGCAACTTTGAAGTCGGCACCTCCACCATTACCGACACCCGTGAAGCGCAGGCCCGTTACGACCTGGTGCTGGCGCAGGAAATCGCAGCCGACAATGATTTGCGCGTCAAGAAAATTGCACTGGACCAATTGGTGGGTAAAGGCGACACCAGACCGCTGCCTTTGGCACAACCGCTGGTATTGCCGGAGCTCCTGCCCAATGATGCCAACCTCTGGGTGCAACAATCCGAGCCCGACCATCCGGGTATCAAGCAGGCACAAATAGCGCTGGAAGTGGCGCAACTCGAAACCAAAAAAGCGCAGGCTGGCCACCTGCCAACTCTGGATCTGACCGCCGCCTACAGTGCCATCAACAATCTCGATGGCAGCAGCAGCGGCAGCGGTAGCTCGCGCGTCAACGTTGGCACAATCGGCTTGTCTTTCAACCTGCCATTGTTCGCCGGCTTCTCCACACAAAACCGCATCAAGGAAACACTGGCACTGGAAGACAAGGCCCGAAATGACCTCGAAGGCGCCCGCCGCGCGGTGGCGCAAGGCACCCGCACCGCCTTCTTCGGCGTCTTGTCGGGCCAGGGTCAGGTCAAGGCACTGGAAGCCGCCGAGGCCTCCAGCCAGAGCGCGCTGGATGCCAACAAACTAGGCTACCAGGTGGGCGTGCGCATCAACATCGACGTGCTCAATTCCCAAAGCCAGTTATTCCAGACCAAGCGTGACCTGGCCAAGGCGCGTTACGACGTACTGGTAGGTGGCCTGAAGTTGCGTCAAGCCAACGGCACACTGAAGGCTGATGACCTACAAAGCGTCAACGCCTTGCTGACCAAGTAAAGCCACCACCGCGGCAACCGTTTTCTCCACCGCACCCCGGTGAGCGATTGAAAATTTGGCAGCGGCACCAGACATGGCAGCGCGCTGGATCGGGTCGGTGGCCAGCCTCTGCGCCACATCAAAGGCCTGTTGCAGCGACGACACCCGAAGTGCAGCGCCGGCAACTTCGGCCAACTCGGCCGCATCTGCAAAATTAAAGGTATGAGGCCCCATCACCAGCGGACAGGCGCAAGCCGCAGCTTCAATCAGATTTTGCCCGCCCAACGGCTCAAAACTGCCACCCAGCAAAGCAACATCGGCCAACCCAAAGTAGAGCGCCATTTCCCCCAGTGAGTCACCCAGCCAGATGGCATCTTGGTCCAAATCCTGTCCCACCGGCGGTGCTTCACCCCAATCGGTGCGGCGCCTGACGGCAAAGCCGTGTTGCGCAATCAGCGTGGCCACTTCGTCAAAACGTTGCGGATGCCGCGGAACGATCAACCACTGAATCCCGCTTGCTCCAGCATGAGCACCGACCGATGCATTGCGAACGGTGACTGTTGACCGATGCAACGCCAATATTTGAACCAACGACTCTTCTTCACCCGCGCGCGAGCTGGCAAACATGACAACCGGGTGGCCAAAACTGCGCCGCCAGGCTCGGCCTATGGCTAGTTGATCGGGGTTGGGCGTGGCATCAAACTTGAGATTGCCGAAGACACCTTGCACCTTGGCACCCAACTGCTGCAGACGCTGGGCATCGGCCCCGGTTTGTGCCCAAATGGCGCGCAGATCGCCGTAGGCAGGGCGTGACAGCCAGGCCAGGCGCCTGGCTTGTCGCAATGATTTTTCACTCAATCGCGCGTTGGCCAGCACCAGCGGCACTTGCATCTTGGCGCAGGCTGCCACCAGGTTGGGCCAGATCTCGGTTTCCATCAGGATGCCCAGGCGGGGCTTGAAATGCGTCAAAAAACGTCGCACAGCGCCGCTCGTATCCCAAGGCTGCCACGTCTGAATATCGCCCTCTTGCAATAGCGAGGCACCCTCTGCGCGACCGGTTGCCGTGCCGTGCGTGAGCAACACACGCATGCCGGGCAGTCGCTCGCGTAGCAGGGTCAGCAGCACGCCGGCAGCGCGCGTTTCGCCGAGCGAGACGGCATGCACCCAGATCGTGTTGTCCTGGGCTGTCAGAGGGGCGACCGTGTAATACCCAAAGCGCTCCTGCACGGCTTGCAGATAACCGGTCTCATACAGGCCGCGCCGCGCCAGTTTGCGGCGCACGAACGGTTGCACAAGCCACATGAAAATGGAATACAGCCAACGCGTCAAGACAGTTTCTCCTGAGTTGACACGCGCCGCCAAGCCTGCCAGACAGCATCCACGGTCGGCGTCGGAGCGGCAAACACGCTGCACTGACGTGCGCTTGCTGGCGGTCCGGTGCGCCAGGCAGTGTCAAAGTTGTAGATCTGCACATGCGGCGAATTCAACGCCACCGCAATGTGACTCAGGCCGCTGTCGACGCCGACCACGCCAGCGCACTGCGCCAACGCATCCGCCAAGCTATCAAGTCCTAGCCGTGTCCACACCGTGGCGTTGCCCAGGCCATTGGCAATTTGCTGTGCACACTTTTGTTCTTCGTCACTGCCATGGGGCAACGCCACACCGTAACCCTGCTCATTCAGACGTTTGCCCAAAGCGTGCCATGAAGCAAGCGGCCACTGCTTGTCGGCGCGTGAGGTGCCATGCACCAGAGCGACCAAAGGATGCCGATTGGAACGGTCGGCTTGCAACCCGAAAGACTGATGCGTTGGAGCGACATAGCCCAAGGCGCGGGCGCACAGTTCGCGGGAACGCGCTACCGCGTGAATATGGGTCGGCAGCGTGATAGCCACATCAGCCAGCCACCGCGCCGGCGCCTCGAAGCTGGAACCTTCGGTCTGATTGGCCAGCCCAAAGCGTTTGCCCATCGGTGCCAGTGTCGCCAGCCAGGAAATCAGGCCCGACTTGGTCAAGCCCTGCAAATCGATCACGGCGTCGTACTGTTCGCGTTGCAGTTCCGCTTTGAAGCTGCGCCAGGCCCGCCGGGTTTCGCTGGTGAACGGTGACTTGCGCCAGCGTCGCAACTCGCATCCGATGACACGACTCACGCCCTCGCAACGCCTCACCAGCGGCACAAAGCCACGCTCCACCACCCAATCGATCTGCGCTTGCGGGTAGGCCCGGCGGATATCCTGCACGGCTGGCATGGCATGTACTACATCGCCAAGCGAAGACAGCTTGACGATCAAAATTCTCAATGCACCGCCTCGTCCAATACGGCACCGGGCTTGACAGTGCGCAGCAGCGCCAGCATATCGGTTTCGATGCGGTGCAGCGCCTCGGGTGTGTGTCCCTCGAAGCGCATGACCAATACCGGCGTTGTGTTGGAGGCGCGAATCAGTCCAAAGCCATCGGGCCAATCGACGCGCAAGCCGTCGATCGTATTCACAACTGCGGGTGCTCTGAAGCTGGCGCTTGCAACCAGTTTTTCGACCAGTACGGGCGGCTCGCCCTCGGCGCATTTGACATTCAACTCGGGCGTCGAAAAGCTGGTCGGCAAGGCATCCAGCACCACATTGGCGTCCGGCGAACGACTGACGATTTCGAGCAGGCGGCAGCCGGCGTAAGTGCCATCGTCAAAACCAAACCAGCGCTCCTTGAAAAAGATGTGACCGCTCATCTCGCCACCCAGCGGCGAGTTGACCTCTTTCATTTTGGCCTTGATCAGCGAGTGCCCGGTCTTGAACATCAGCGGCTTGCCACCGGCGGCAACGATGGCGGGCGCCAGGCGCTGTGAGCACTTGACGTCAAACAGGATGGTGCCGCCCGGGACGCGGCTCAGCACATCCTGCGCAAACAGCATCAGTTGGCGGTCCGGGTAGATGTTGTTGCCCTGTTTGGTGACGATGCCCAGGCGGTCGCCATCGCCGTCGAATGCCAGACCCAGTTCGGCGTCGCCCGCGCGCAGTGCTGCCATCAGGTCACGCAGGTTCTCCGGTTTGCTGGGATCCGGATGGTGGTTCGGAAAGTTGCCGTCCACCTCGCTGTACAACTCGGTCACCTCACAGCCAATGGCGCGCAAGATATCCGGCGCCGACGCACCGGCAATGCCGTTGCCCGAATCAACCACAATTTTCATCGGACGCGCCAAGCGGATGTCGCCGACGATGCGGGCGCGGTAGTCCTTCAGTACATCCAGCACCCGAGCCGTACCGGCTGGCTGCTGCGCCCAAATGCCAGCCTCCATCAAGCGCCGCAGGGTCTGAATTTCTTCACCGTAAATTGCGCGTCCGGCCAGCACCATCTTGAAGCCGTTGTAGTCCTTTGGGTTGTGGCTGCCGGTCACCTGAATGCCGCTGCGGCACAGGGTATTGGCCGCAAAGTACAACATCGGCGTCGTCACCCTGCCGATATCGATCACATCGACGCCGGATGCCAGCAACCCACGCACCAGTGCGGCACTCAGGGACGCGCCGCTGAGGCGGCCGTCGCGACCGACGGCAACACAAGCTTCACCCTCAGCGCGCGCCTGCGTGCCAAAGGCCTGGCCCAGCGTCTCTGCCACCACCTCGTCAATGGTGGCTGGCACGATGCCGCGGATGTCGTAGGCCTTGAAAATGGAAGCTGAAAACTGCATGGCAGGGTTCCTTGAAAAAATTTCACCTTCGGTTCACGGGCTGGATTGTAGGCGGCAACCAAACCAGGCGCAGGTCCGAAAACGGCTGGTTCGCAACCAGTGCGCGGGTATCATACTTTGCATGACATCCGAACAACTTCAGCCAGTCGATGACGCCTGTTACCTCGCGCTGAAGGCGAAGGACGCACGCTTTGACGGCTGCTTTTTTACTGGCGTCACATCGACCGGCATTTATTGTCGCCCGGTGTGCCGTGTGCGCACACCCAGGCGTGAGAACTGCCGATTTTTTACCCACGCGGCACAGGCCGAACGGGCCGGCTTTCGACCCTGCTTGCGTTGTCGTCCGGAACTTGCACCGCGCGCGCCCAACCTCAGCCCGGCACTGGAGACCCGGTCCTGGTCGACCCAGGACGCCTGCAGCATTCTGGCTTGTCAGGCGGCGCGCCTGCTGGACAGCCCCGAAGTCTGGAACAACAGCACGCCCAGCATGACACGACTGGCGCAGCGCGTGGGCGTGAGCGACCGCCATCTGCGGCGTATTTTCAAAGCGCAGTTCGGTGTCTCGCCGCTGCAATACCTGCAGACCCGGCGTTTGCTGAGCGCCAAACAACTGCTCACCGACACGACGCTGGCCGTCACTCAGGTGGCGCTGTTAAGCGGCTTTGCCAGCGTGCGGCGTTTCAATGCCGCGTTCACTGAACACTATGCCCTGAATCCAACCCGCTTGCGCCGCGAAGGCGCAACTGCCGGGCACAGCACCGTCAACCAGGGCATCCACGTCAGAATGGCCTATCGCCCGCCCTATGACGTCAACGCCATGCTGCAGTTCTTTGCCAAACGAAGCATCGCGGGTATTGAACACATCACCTTGGAGTGGAGACAGCAGTGCCTGCGCCAGACCGTAACCGTGCCATCCGGCAAGTCGCTTTGCAAGGGCTGGCTTGAAGCCCGCTTTGATGCTTCAGATAACCGGGTGGATCTGCGCATTAGCGATTCACTATGCGAGGTGCTGCCCTGGGTCATGGCGCGTGTGCGGGCCATGCTCGATCTGGACGCTGACCCGCGGGCCATCAACTCTCTGCTGCACGCCAGTTTTCCCCTGGGTGACGGCCTGCGGGTCCCCGGCACGCTGGACGGCTTTGAACTTGCTGTGCGCGCCGTGTTGGGCCAGCAGATCACGGTTGCCGCCGCGCGTACCCTGACGACAAGACTGGTGCAAAAGTTTGGTGAGCCTGTTGTGACTCCCTTCGCTGAACTGAACCGGCTGTTCCCGACGCCGGCGGCGCTGGCGGCTGCCAGTGGCGATGCATTGGGCCAGTTGGGCATCGTCAAACAAAGGCAGGCCGCCATCCAGGCCATCGCCAGCGCGGTGCTGGAACACAGAGTGCAACTGCACGCCGGCGTGGATGTCGCGGCCACCCTGGCCGCCTTGAAAGTCCTGCCCGGTGTTGGCGACTGGACGGCTCAATACATTGCCATGCGTGCGCTGCGATGGCCCGATGCCTTTCCGGCTGGCGACGTAGCCCTTCACAAGGCAATGGGTGTGCAAGACAGCAAGTATCCGACCAAAGAAGCGCTGGCTGTGTCGCAGGCCTGGC
>JANXLW010000154.1 GCA_025354965.1 Betaproteobacteria bacterium | reverse complement strand
CTGGACGCGACCTTTTGTCGGTGGCCTTGATGGACGCGCGCAACCATACGCTGCACTTGATGGGAAAGTATGAATTGGCCTTGGCATCGTCGGATTTTAAGGTGCCATGCGCGCCCGACCTCAACCCGCCTTTGTGGGAGTTGGGTCACATTGGCTGGTTCCAGGATTGGTGGCTGTGCCGTCACCTGCAGCGCCAGTTGGGACGCGCCTGCGAACCGCTTGCCAGCCGCCTGGCGTCGATCGAGCCCTACGCTGACCGCTGGTGGGACTCATCTCAGAGTGCGCATGCTGCCCGCTGGACACTGGACCTGCCCGATGTGACCTGCATCAAGTCCTATCTACTGGAGACGCTGGAGTCCACCCTGGAGTTGTTGGAAAAGTCATCCGACGAGGAGGAGGCCTTGTATTTTTACCGCTTGGCCCTGTTTCATGAGGATATGCACGGCGAGGCTTTGATTGTCATGGCCCAGGCACTCGCCTTGCCCTTGGGTTTAAGCATGCCGGGTCCGATGCCGGCGCGAAATCCATTGCTGCTTTCGGCCACGCGTTGGCAGTTGGGCAGCCTTGGGCGTGGTGAATTCTCTTTTGACAACGAGCGCTTGTGCCACGAGGTGTCGGTGCCCTCGTTCGAGATTGATGCCCAGGTGGTGAGTTGGGCGCAGTATGTCGAGTTTGTGGATGACGGTGGCTACGATCGCTCTGAATTGTGGCAGACACCGGGTTGGCAATGGCTGCAGGAGCAGGCGGCGAACGCGGGTCGGCGCGGGCCGCGCTACGTTGACCAGATTGGCGTCGCCAGTGGCGCGGTGCTGCAAGACCGTTTTGGCACTGCCCGGCGCATGCTGGGGGGCCAGCCCGTGATGCACGTGAGCTGGTGGGAGGCGGATGCCTGGTGTCGCTGGGCCGGCCGTCGCTTACCCGCTGAGGTCGAATGGGAGCTTGCGGCCCACGACGGCGCCAGGCGTGGTTTTCACTGGGGTGATGTGTGGGAATGGACTGGCACCACTTTTGGTGCCTACCCCGGGTTTTCGGCAGATCCGCAGCGCGATTACTCACAACCTTCGTTTGGCACGCACAAGGTGCTGCGCGGTGCGTCGTTTGCCACCCGTGCCCGCATGAAGCACCCGAAATTTCGGAACTTTTACCGACCCGAGCGCGACGATATCTTTGTCGGGTTCCGGTCTTGTGCTCTTTAAAAAGGTTGCAGGTTCAACTCCACCATTTCTGCTTCATTGAATACCCGGGAGCGCGTGTGAAACGCCTTACCCTCAGGACCTTCCAGCGAGAAAGTGCCGCCGTGACCTTCAATCACGTCGATGATGAGCTGGGTGTGCTTCCAGTACTCGTATTGCGACTTGCCGATATAAAACGGACAGCCACCGATGTCACCCAGATAAACATCACCGGCACCCATCGTGATTTCACCCGGCAGATAGCAGTTGGCAGCGCTGTTGTCGCAGCAGCCCCCGGACTGGTGAAACATCAACTCCGGGCCGTGTTTGGCGTTCAGGAAGGCAATCAGTTCGAGCGCGGCGGGTGTTGCAATGACTTTGTCGACCATGCTTGTCTCCAGAAAAAATGGCGCACCGTGGTGTAACGCAGTGAGGTAGTCGGTTGGGGCGACCCCCGATTTCTGGTACTCCCGTATGAGGGGGTGACCCAGCCGGCTGCCTCGCTGTGTGGCTTAGCAACCGGCTGTTGGGCTGTGATACCCCTATCTGATCAGAAGAAGCCGAGCTTGCTTTCACTGTAGCTTACCAACAGGTTCTTGGTTTGTTGGTAGTGGTCGAGCATGACCTTGTGGGTTTCACGGCCAATGCCCGATTCCTTGTAGCCACCAAAAGCTGCATGGGCCGGGTAGGCGTGGTAACAGTTGGTCCAGACACGCCCGGCCTTGATGGCGCGACCCATGCGGTAGGCGACGTTGCCGTTGCGGCTCCAGACGCCGGCACCCAGACCGTACAGCGTGTCATTGGCGATGGCCAACGCGTCGGCCTCATCCTTGAAGGTCGTCACGGCCAACACCGGGCCAAAAATTTCTTCCTGGAAGATGCGCATTTTGTTATGACCTTTGAACAGGGTCGGTTGCACGTAGTAGCCGCCAGCCAGGTCGCCAGTTTGATGGGCTTGTGCCCCGCCAATCAGTACCTGTGCACCCTCTTGCTTGCCAAGATCCAGGTAGGACAGGATCTTGGTCAGTTGCTCTTTGGACGCTTGCGCGCCCAGCATGGTGTCGGTGTCCAGCGGGTTGCCTTGCTTGATGGCCGCCACACGTTTGAGGACGAGTTCCATGAACTTGTCGTAGATCGATTCCTGAATCAGCGCGCGCGACGGGCAGGTGCAGACTTCGCCTTGATTGAAGGCGAACAACACCAGACCTTCAATGGCTTTGTCAAGGAAACCATCGTCCTTGTCCATGATGTCGGCAAAAAAGACATTGGGCGACTTGCCGCCGAGCTCCAGCGTGGCGGGAATCAGGTTGTTGGCGGCGGCTTGCGCAATGACGCGACCGGTGGTGGTGGAACC
>JANXLW010000074.1 GCA_025354965.1 Betaproteobacteria bacterium | reverse complement strand
CCAGCGGTTGGAGTGGGACTTTTGCGCCGACAAGCAAGTGATCAGCGTCAGTGCGTCGTTTGCTTCAGGATCACGCTTGTCGCCTACAGTAAATTCAGCCGGTGACAAGGATCGATTGGTAAAAGGACAGCATGCGCCGGGCTTGCTTGCTGGCGGACCATTCAAGCGCGTAACCATGACCTGCGTCGCCCAAAGATTTGCGCCCGCCGGTATCTTTTGACATCTTGATAATTTTGTCGGCAAAGTCAGCCACGTCCTCCTGTGCAATCCATACGCCAACGCCGTCCTGTAGCACGTCGCGTGTTCCCAGTTCTGCAGTCGAGACGACTGGCACGCCTTGTGCCATCGCCTCGAGCAACACCAGACCTTGCGTTTCGGTTCGCGAAGAGAATACAAAGATGTCGGCGGCACGGTAGCAGTCGTTCAAGTCGGTATGCCGATCAAGATATCCTATGAATAGCGTGTTATGACCAAGACCAAGTTCCCGGACCTCGCGCTCCAGGCTTTCACGTGCCGGTCCCTCACCTGCTATGACCAACAGGATGTCGCTGATTTCGCTTCTCACGCGATCAAGCACCTTGAGCAAAAAGCCAATGTTTTTTTCGTGCGCCACGCGACCTACAAACAGCAACATCGGCCGGTCCTGGGAAATCTTGTAGCGGCTGCGAAACGCAACGCGGTTGCCCGCTACAAAGCTGGCGGGCTCGATACCGGTAGGGATGACTTCCGCATAAGTCACGATGCCGTAGCCTTTCAATACCTGCAGCATCGGATTTGATGGCACCACCATGCCGTCCAGGCTGTTGCCCTGGTGGCGCGAGAAGCGCTTTGCAATAAAGCGCATGAAGGCCCTGGGAACCAGTGGGACGTAGTGGTAAAGATATTCTTCAAAAAAAGTGTGGTAGGTTTCAACGCAGGGTATGCCAAGCAGACGCGCTAATTTTGTGCCAAGGTAATGCGCCACGAACGGAGTCTGAATATGAATAATGTCGTAGTGCTCGCCGCGCAATTTCTCGAATTGCTTCATGACCCAGCGGTAACTCATCAACCTGTCTTCCGGGTCGAAGGGCAATTGGCGTGCCGGTACCCGCAGGATGTCAGTCTCGTCGGCACTGCCTGTTGAATAATCCGGTGCGATCAAATGGACGGTGTGACCCAGAAAATGCAGGTTTCGACGAAATGTTTCGATCGAAGTGGAGACGCCGTTGACACGCGGAAAGTAGACGTCGGAGATAAACAGGATTTTCATGATCGCCGGGGTTGGATGTTGACTATTCTTCAAACCTGAGGGCAGGGTCGGCTCAGTTCAGCAAAACCAATGTCCAGACAAGCACCAGATTGAGCAGGCTGAGCAGCACGGCAGCGCTGCCAATGTCTTTGGCACGTTTGGCCAGTCGGTGGTCATCCAGGGATATGCGGTCCACCGTTGCTTCGACCGCCGAGTTGAGCAATTCCACGATCAGGAGCAACAGCACGCAGGCGATCATCAACGCCCGACCCAACATTTCAGTCTCCAGCAAAAATGCCAGTGGCACCAATACCGTTGCCAGTAACACCTCTTGCCGGAACGCGTCCTCGTTGCGAAAGGCTTCCTGCAAGCCAGCGCACGAATAATTGAATGCATTCAATAGTCGCCGGATACCTGTCTTTCCTTTGTAAGGACTTTCCATTAGTTGATTCTCATGTGTTGATGGCTTGAGCGAGGTTCGCATTGGGAATTGCATTCCATAAAATGAGCTCCATGCGACCGTCCAGATGTTCAACAATGGCGGTGCAACTATCCACCCAGTCGCCACAATTGATGTAAAAAATGCCATCAACTTGCTTGATCATGGGCCAATGGATATGGCCGCAAATGGCACCATCCACGCCTTGCTCGCGAGCATGGCGGAGAACAGAATCTTCAAAGTTGAAAATGAAGCTGACGGCTGTCTTTACCCTGCGTTTGGCATAACCCGCCAACGACCAATAGCCGGGACGCCTCAGGGTTCTGCGCAACCAGGATAAATAAATATTGAGATTAACCAACAAGTCGTAGAACTTGTCTCCCAAAACAGCAATCCAGCGATGATGGCGTGTGACCTGGTCGAATTCATCGCCGTGCAGCAGCAAATATCTGCGGCCATCGGCTGCAGTGTGGATGTATTCGTGCTCCACCATGATGTTGCCAAACGTTGTACCTACGTATTCACGCATCGCCTCGTCATGATTGCCGGGAATAAAAATGACCTTCTCGCCATGACGGGCGCGCCGCAGCATCTTTTGCACAAAGGTGTTTTGTGCCAGGGACCAATGAACTCCGCCCCGATTCATCGACCACAAGTCAACAATGTCGCCGAGCAGGAATACGTGTTCGGAAGAGTACTCTTTCAGAAACTCCAGCAGGTGCTGGGCTTGGCAAGCTTTGGTTCCGAGGTGTATGTCAGACAGGAAGATCGAGCGGACCTGCTGCATGATCAGGTCGTTGCCGACTGAACGACGATATCGAATTTTTGCTTAAGGCAACGCGCAGTTTGGATTTTGTTTTCCATCCGGGCAGCATCGCATGTATATATTTCAGTGTTATTACATTTAGCAGAATTGATACGCCCGCGTTGTTGCATTGGCTCAGGTCAATGATGTGGCTGTGCTTGTAGTTCAGGGTCGGGGTGGGATCGGGGGCCGACCAGTGGGCACAGAGTAAACTCAACGCCGAATCGTGTTTAACCTGAGCGAACTTTGCCCATGTCCCTCGAAAAAGTGTCAGAAATGCTCAAGAAGCAAAAGCGCGTTGAAGGAATGGTTCATGGCCAAAGCATGCCTCGCCAAGACATCGTCGAGACACTGGTGCAGCGACAGCATTTGGCTGAGCTGAGCAACTTGATGACGCAATTGCCGGTTGGAGAAATCGGCAATATCCTTGAGGCTTTGCCGATTGAAGACGCCCAGTCGCTCTGGAAGCAAATTCCGCCAGGTCGGGAAAACGATGTTCTGTGGGAAGTCTCCGATGCTCGCCGAGAGCAATTGGTCGGCAGCCGGGAGCCCGCTTTTGACGAAAGCCAGATGAATGCTTTCGAACTGACGGGTGGGCGACTCAAACAAATTCCGATTGAAAGTCGCAAGAACCTGGAAGGCGTCAAGCCAATCTGGATTGACCTGCTGGGCGCCACCAAGGCAGAGCGAACTTATGTCGGTTTGCATTTCGGACTGACACTGCCAGATCCGGGCGACGTGACCGATCTTGAGGTCAGTTCGCGTTATCACATCGACGAGAACAGTGAAATTCACCTGAACTCAAACTTTCTGCTGGATCGGGAGGGTAATTCACGCAGCGTGCCGGTGGCATTTATCCTTCACCAGGGCATTTTGTTTTCTCTGAGAAATGAAGAACTTCCGGTGTTTCGCCTGCAGCGACGCCGGGCTCGCACCCAAGTAGGTTATGTATCTGACTGCACCGACGTGCTGCTGGACCTGTACGGCGCTGATGTCGAATACTCGGCGGATTCGCTGGAAGATATTTACACCACGCTCGGCCAGGTTGGACGACAGGTTCTGAGCGAAACCATCAGCGATGGCGAAGCGGCGGCAATTCTTGGTGACATTGCCGAAGAGGAGGACCTCAATGGCCGCATCAGGGGCAATATTCTTGATACTCAGCGCGCCATCAATTTTCTCATGCGCAGCAAGTTTTTGTCGCCTACCCAGTTTGAGGACTCCAAGCAGATATTGCGCAACATTGAATCGTTAAACAGTCACACTTCGTTTCTGTTTGACAAGATTAATTTTCTGATGGATGCCACCATTGGTTTCATCAACATCAACCAAAACCGGCGCATCAATCAGCTAACGGTCTTCGGCGTGGTTTTTATGCCCATCAATATTCTGGCCGGGATGGGTGGAATGTCCGAGTTTTCAATGATGACGCAGGGCATACCCTGGCCTTTGGCTTACGGTGTGTTCCTGCTGGGCGCAGGCCTGATGGGTGGCGCCACCTATGTCGCTCTGAAACATTTCGAAAAGCGACCAGTCAAGGTCGATAAAGTTGGATCAGCCAAGGTTTCTACTCAAAAGCCGCTTCGCTGATGCTGACCCACAGTTCGGATTGCAGATTTCAGTTCCCAAACCAAGCGCCAAGCCATACCGCAGCAATCATCAATGCAAGTCCTGGCACAATGCGCGCCGCATAACGGGTGCCGCCTGACTTGAACGCTACCACTGCTTTCATGAATGTGTTGGTGGTCAGACCCACCAGAATCGGCCCGATAGCCTGGTTGCTCGAAATCTTGTTGGCAGCCATGAGCGACGCCGCCGACGCTGCTGTCGCATGGGCGTCCACCAGACCAGTGAGGGCCGCACCGAGCAGCATGCCAGGCTCACCGAACCAGATATTCAACCCGGCCGAAAGCAGTAACACCAGACTGACCAGCGTGGCAAACGCAGCGGCCATTTTCAGGTCGAACGCGCGACCGGCTTCCTTCTCTGGAATTTCGGCACTGGTGGTAGGCACGCCACGGACAACAAAGAGCAGTCCGTAGACCCCAGCCGCCAGTCCGCCAAATATCAATGGCAGCGCCAGCGACTTCAAAAGCGAGGTTTGTACCAGGCCGATAACAACAGTCATCTGAATAATGGTTGCAATCGAGGAGAGTGCGGCGCCTGCCACTGCGCCGCCCATCAGAGCTTCCCGCTGATAGGCGCGTTCACCCATTGAATAGATGGTGGCGGTGCTTGAAACAAAGCCGGAAGCAAAGCCGGCCAGTGGCAGACCATAGCGCGGCCCCAGCGAGCGCATCGCCACATAGCCGAGAGCGCTGATGGCCATCACCAGCACGATCAAGCGGGCAATGGCGCGGGGATTGAGCGCATCAAAAAGCCCCATATAGCGGTCAGGTGCCAGTGGCAACAGGATCAATGCCATTGCCGAAAACAAGATAATGTCGTTGAGCTCTTGCTCGCTGAGTACGCTGCGGACAAAGTGATGGATTCGATCACGCGCCGCCAACAACAGCGCCAGAACAACGCCCACACCTGCCGCCAAGGCTTGATCACGCATTGCCAGGCCACCCAGCAAACAAGTCAGGAGCAGTGCGAACTCGGTCGTCATCCCGGGATCCTGCTCGCGAGTTCGCTGATACCCAACCAAAGCCCCGGCGCCAACCAGCAGCGCTGCCACTGCCAGCACCATCCCGCCACCCAACATGAAACTCACCGCACCAATTAACGCCACTACTGCAAAAGTACGAATGCCGGCAGCGTTTCTGGCAGATCCTGTATCTTTGCGGCGTTCGCGCTCAGCGCCGACCAGGAAGCCGATACCGAGGGCTACACACAGTCCAAGCAACGAAGATTGATCCGCAAGGGTTGAAATTTTGCTTGCCTCATTTATCAGGAAATTTGATTTATTTTCTAAATTTTAGTTATAGGCGCAGCGATCTCTGCAGCACCGGAATGGTCCAGATCGGGTCGGTGCCAAGGGTCCACGTGCGTCATCAGGTTCAGTACCCGATGACGCTGCAGCACGCGCTGTCTGGCAGCCACGGCTATGTCGTGCCCGGCCTCCACCGTTATCGTCGCATCGACCTCAATGTGTGCGTCAACCACGATCATGTCACCCATTTTTCGGGTGCGCACGTCATGCACATCGCTGACTCCCGGTGTTTGCGTCAGTGTCAACCGGATGGCTTGAACTTCCTGCTCGTCCACCGCGCGGTCCATCAGATCATGCAGCGCATCCCAACTGAAGCTCCAGCCCATTTTGGTGACCATGAAACCAACGATGAGTGCGGCGATCGGGTCAAGAATCGGATAGCCTGCCAAGTTGCCAATGATGCCGATGCCCACCACCAGAGAGGACGCGGCATCGGAGCGCGCATGCCAGGCATTTGCCACCAGCATGCTTGACTTGACGCGTTTGGCAACCGACAGCATATAGCGAAATAAAAGTTCCTTGGCGGCCAGCGCGCCACCCGCGACCCACAGGGCAACGATATGCACTGTTTGGACCGTCTCGGGGGATTCCAGTTTGCGAAAGGCCGACCACAACATGCCTGCGCCAACCACCAATAACAGGGTGCCCAGCACCAGCGAAGCTGCAGTCTCGAAGCGCTGGTGACCATAGGGATGGTCCACATCAGCGTCTTTCTTGCTGTGGTGACTGGCAAACAGCACGACAAAATCAGCCACCAGGTCAGACAGCGAGTGAATGCCGTCTGCGATCAAGCCTTGCGATTTGGCGACGACGCCCACTGCAATCTGGGTAACCGTCAGTACCAGGTTAACCACCACGCTAACCCAGGTGCTGCGTGCTGCCGCGGCGATGCGCTCGGTTGGACTGTGCTGTGTGTCTTCAGGGTCGTCGGCAAGTTCGGTGAAATTCATGGCGTATTGGCGGGTTTGGGCAGTTGGTGCGGATCGTGACTTTGAGTGGGCAGTCAAGCCTGGGTCGTTGCCAGTGACACTGCTCATTTTGCAACTCTTTGGCATTGGAACGGTGTCATCTTAAGGCTTACTTAAGTTCGGGCTGTTACTTTCCGACGGCTGGATTTCCCTTCATCCGGGCAGCTTGAGTGAAGTCAAATTTGGAATCGTATGGAATGTCCCATCGTTACGTCGTCTTACCGACGTCATTTGAACAATTGAATTGCAGCATCAACAATGAAAACTATTCGATTTGCAATTGTTGCCATTTTCATCATGGTAGTGTTAGTTGTTACCTATGGCATCTTTGTGAGGCCATAGACAAGACTGCGCTCCCGGTGATGGCCCGCTGTGCCACTGTCGGGGCCGAGAAAAATGCTTGTGGCACTTGCGGGCGCAAGGTCAGCATCTGCAATAAGGTAGCGCAGATGGCGACCACTGAGCACTGTCATTGAAATGCCATGAAGTCGCCATAAAGGCGTCATGAAAGGGCGTCACCATCCTCTGATGAACAAAATGAGGAAGTGATATGAAAGAGTTGCCGAACCCGACTTTCGCCTTATCGCCAATGACTTTGCCCAAAGGCTTGCGTCACAAAGCACTTTCATTTTTTGGTGACCGCAAGCCGACTCCGGTGGCGCCGCTGGAGCGCGGTAGTCTCACGGTTTCGTGGGCTAAACACAGCGATGAGATTCGGCAGGCGCAACGTCTGCGGTATAGCGTTTTTGCCGAGGAAATGGGTGCCCGTCTGAACTCAACAACGCCTGGGCTCGATATTGATTTATTCGATAGCTACTGCGAGCATTTGCTGGTGCGCGATCAGATCACCAGCGAGGTGGTTGGCACTTACCGGCTTTTGACACCGGCGCAAGCCAGACGCGTTGGCAGCACTTACAGTGATCTGGAATTTGATCTGACCCGTCTGCGCGGTTTGCGTGAACGCATGGTCGAGCTCGGCCGCAGCTGTGTGCACCCGGATTACCGACACGGTGGGGTCATCATGGCCTTGTGGGGCGCCTTGGCTGAGTTCATGGTGCGCAACAAGCTCGATACCATGATTGGCTGCGCCAGCATCCCCATGCTGCACAACGGAATTGTCAGTGGCGACGTCGCCGCCAGCATTTGGCAGCAGCTCAAAACAACTCACCTGGCGCCGATTGAACACCATGTGCGCCCGCGTCTGCCGCTGCCGGTGGATCAGTTGGACTGTGGCATTGCGGTAGAACCGCCGGCCCTGATAAAAGGTTATCTGCGCCTGGGCGCGAAGGTGTTGGGCGCACCGGCCTGGGACCCGGATTTCAATACCGCCGATCTGCCGATGATGATGCGCATTGACGATTTGCCGATGCGCTACCGCAAGCATTTCCTGGGCAGCTAATGAGCGCGGTGTTCAACCCAAAAAGAGCGTGAATCGATACCCGGCAGCGCCGGGGAGTGTCAGCATCAGTTGGTCCAAGCAGCGTGCAGGAGCAAAATGCAAGGATTGCGTCAGCTATTAAATTGCTGACAGCAAGCCGGTCAATAATCGAACGTTCATCTGTCATAAACAGTCCGACACTGCATGTCATCTTCCCTTGTGCCGCCAAAATTGATGCCGATCGCTCCTGTTGTTGAGCTTTTGGACCGTGATCACAGCATTCTTGCTTTTAATGAGCGCGTGCTGGATTGGGCCTACCGCAAAGACGTACCTTTGCTGGAGCGTCTGCGCTATCTCTGTATCGTGTCTTCCAATCTGGACGAGTTTTTCGAGGTTCGGGCCGAGCCGCATCTGGCGGCCAGTCAGCGCAAGGATGAGAAAGGCGATTTCTCGGTAGAGTCATTCGAGCGCCTGGCAGAGGTGGCGCATACCCTGGTGGCCCGCCAGTATGCGCTGTACAACGATGATTTGATGCCGGCGCTCGAGCTGCACGGTATCAAGATTGTTTCCCACGGTGAACGTGATGTGTTACAGAGGCGTTGGGTCAAACAGTATTTCGAGCGTGAAGTTCAACCCTTGCTGCTTCCCGTTGGACTCGATCCCTCGCATCCGTTTCCGCAGGTTGCCAACAAGTCGCTCAACTTCATCGTGCGCCTGGGTGGGCGCGATGCGTTTGGCCGCGAAAACGAAATTGCCATAGTGAAAGTGCCGCGCGTTCTGCCGCGGATGATCCGCATGCCTGACAAGGTTTCTGGCGGCAGCAATTTCTTCGTCTCTCTGTCCAGTGTCATCCGGGGGCATCTGGCTGGCTTGTTTCCTGGTCGCGAAGTTGGACAGTTTTCTCAGTTTCGGCTGACCCGGCACTCGGACCTGGCAGTGGACGAAGAGGACGTCAAGAATCTGCGTACAGCCTTGCGTCAAGGCTTGCAACACCGCCATTTCGGCGAAGCGGTACGCCTGGAAGTATCAGCCGGCTGTTCAATCCATCTTTCGGATTTTTTACTCAGACAGTTCAATTTGCCGCAGGGTGCCTTGTACCGGGTGCCTGGCCCTGTCAACCTGGTTCGGCTGACGCAACTGATTGACCTGGTGCATGCGCCGAAACTCTGTTTCCCAACCTACCGGGCCTGCTATCCAACGCAACTGACACCAGGCGTGTCGTTTTTCGAGAGACTCAAACTGGGTGACGTTTTCATTCATCAGCCGTTTGAGAGTTTTGATGGTGTACTGGCATTCCTGCGTGAAGCGGTCAATGACCCGCAAGTGTTGGCGATCAAACAAACCATCTATCGCACCGGCACCGACTCCGAACTGATGGACTTGTTGCGTGAGGCCGTGCGTCGCGGCAAGGAAGTGACGGTGGTGGTGGAGTTGAAAGCCAGGTTCGACGAAGAAGCCAACATAAACTGGGCCGAGATGCTTGATTCGATTGGCGCCCAGGTCTTGTATGGCGTCGTGGGGTTGAAGACCCACGCCAAGATGATGCTGATCACGCGTCGCGAAGGCAAGCAACTCAAGCGTTACGCCCATCTGTCTACTGGCAACTACAACCCGCGCACCGCGCGCCTGTACACCGACTGGAGCCACTTGACGGCCGACCCGGCGCTGACCACGGACGTCGAAAACGTGTTTGTCCATCTGGCCAGCCACAGCCGCTTGCCCAGGCTAAACCGGGTGTTGCTGGCGCCATTTTATTTGCACCTCAATCTGATCGAAAAAATCAACCAGATGGCCAGCGTGGCGGCCAGCGCTGGAACCGGTCGAATTGTGGCCAAGATGAACGCCTTGACGGATGAGACGCTGATTCACGCGCTGATCCGGGCCGGACAAATGGGCGTCAAGATTGACCTCGTTGTGCGCGGTGCCTGTATGCTGCCGGCCCAGCTTGCGGGTGTCACAGACAACATCCATGTGCGTTCGGTGATTGGGCGCTTTCTGGAACACTCGCGGGTCTTTTACTTTTGCTGCAATGCGGTGGAAGAGCTCTATCTGTCAAGCGCCGACTGGATGAACCGCAACATGATGCGTCGGGTTGAACTGGCCTGGCCGGTGACCGACGCGGTGCAGCGTCAGCGAATTATCGATGAGGACCTGATTGCCTATTTGCATGACGGCGTTGATGCATGGGACTTGTTGCCGGATGGCACTTATGCCCGTGTCAGGCAGGACAGCCGTCGTGCGGCACATGGCGCGCAAGCCGCCTTGATGACCCGCTACGCCGGTCAAGACGACGCCAGGGGCGACTGATATGGATCTGGTGTTGTGGCGTCATGCAGAGGCGCAGGAATGGGTTGAAGGCTGTGATGACTTGGCGCGCTCGCTTACCACGCGCGGGGAAAAGCAGGCCGCACGCATGGCAAACTGGCTTGACCGCCAGTTGCCGGAGGGCACGCGCGTATTGACGAGCCCGGCACGCCGCTCCGAGCAGACGGCATTGGCGTTGGGTCGCAAATTCAAGATCAGACCTGAACTGGCGCCTGATGGCAGCGTAGCCGGCCTGCTTGAACTGGTGCAGTGGCCCATTGCCAAAGGAACAGTGCTGGTGATCGGGCATCAGCCGACACTGGGGCAAACCATTGCGCAGCTGATCGGCTTGACCGCCACTGAGTGCTCGGTCAAGAAAGGTGCAGTCTGGTGGTTGCGCAATCGCGAGCGTGAAGCCCATTCGCAAACCGTGATTGTCACGGTGCAAACACCTGAAGTGCTTTAACCGTTGCGTCAATTCACACGCGCTATCCGATCCAGCGATGGTGCGCTGACGATGCCTTTGACACGAAAATAGAGCTTGGCCACGACCGAGTCAATCTCGCCCGCCTGCACGTTGGTGCCATGCGCCAAAACCGTGAAGTTGTCGCCGCCGCTGGCCATGAAATTATTGACAGTGATACGGTAGGTTTTGTCGAATTCAATGGGCGCGCCATTGAGCGTCATGGAGCCCGCGACGATGCGCTGACCGGTGCCGGGAGCTGCACCTTCGGGCTTGCTGGCATCCCAGGCGTAGCTGAAGCCGCTGGAAACCGACATGACGCGACCACCCGCCGGTTGTGGGCTTTCCCACTGCTGTTCGAGCAAGCGCAGCAGTTGCCGGCCACTCAAGTCCATCGTCACCAGGTTGTTATTGAAGGGCATCACGTTGAACAGCTGACCGAAGGTCACCGTCAGGCTGGCGCTCAGATCGCTGCGGATGCCGCCGCGGTTGGTGAACGCAATCTGCGCTGGTTTGTTGCCGTAGCTGGCGTCGGAGGCCCCGGCCAGAAAAGCATCTGCAATCACGTCGCCCAGGGTACTTTCCCCAGCCGGATTTACTTTGCGATCAAGCGGCATGGAGAGTCGACCCACCACCACATCGGTGATTGACGCCGACAGGTCGCCGTAGCGTCGTACGACCTGATCGATAGCGGGGTCGCGCTGCAGAGTTGTGTAAATGGCAGGCAAGGGGACTGCCGCGCCGGAAGTGTCCTTGACACCCACATCGTTGAACACGACCTTGTTGTTGGCGTCTTTGGCCAGCACTTTTTTGGTTGAAGAGTCGACGGTGAGGTCGATCTTGGTGACCAGACGTCCGTAGAAGCCCGATTGCGTAATCAGCTTTCCATCGGGTCGAAAGCACACGTATTCCTGGTGCGTGTGACCACTCACGACCACATCAATCGCCGGATCCATCCGGTCCGATAAACTGATGATGTCACCACTGAAACCCGGGCAAGATTTGTCAAGCAGCGTTTTTGCTTTGGTTTCTCCACCCTGATGGATCAGCACCACGATCACCGTGACCCCTTTGCTTTTGAGCACCGGCACCAGGCGGTTGACCGTTTCAACCTCGTCGACAAACTGCAGCCCCGCCACACCCGCCGGTGTGACGACAGAGGGCGTGTCTTTTAACGTCAATCCGATGAAGCCGATTTTTACGCCCTCCAGCGAGCGAATGGTGTAGGCGGGAAACAGTGTTTCCCCCGTCTTTTGGTCCAGGACGTTGGCGGCCAGGTACTGAAAGCTGGCACCGTTGAACTTGCCCTGGTTCATGCAGGTGTCAACGCCGACGAGGCCGGTCGTTCCATCGTCAGATTTCGGATAGCAGCCACCCGCTTGCAGGCGCAACAATTCGGCGCGACCCTTGTCAAACTCGTGATTGCCAACACTGGAGATGTCGAGTCCGATCTGGCTCAAAATATCAATGGTCGGCTCATCATGAAACAGACCCGAAGTCAGTTGTGACGCGCCAATCATGTCGCCCGCCGCTACCACCAGCGTGTGGTTCGGGTTTTGTTGCTTGAGAAGGTGCACCAGCGTCGACAGGTAGGCGGCGCCACCGGCGGAGACCCGTGTGCCGGAGGCGTTGGACGGATCTGGCACCAGAACACTGCCAACGGGCGGCAGGATGTTGCCATGAAAGTCATTCAATGCAATCAGTGAAATTGTCAGCGGTTGCAGATCGGGCGACTGAGCGGCAAACGCCAGGTGTGTCAGAGCCAACAGTGCCGACAGGACAGTCGCGTAAAACCAACGAGTCGACTTCTCATGCCTCATTAGAAGTCGCTGCGCAGTGTGACCGACACAAAGCGTGGGCTCCCAACATAGTAAAACGGTGTACTGCCGCCAGAGCCTATGGCACGGGTAGTGAAATTGCTGCCACTGCCAGAATTGATACGCAGATAGTCCCTGTTAAACAGATTGTTCACGTTCAACTGGATCGAAGGTTTCTTGAGAAACGCGGAGTCAGCAAAGTGATACCCGGCCGTCAGATTGACCAGCGTTACCGCATCCACGGCCTCGTCGTTGACCAAAGTTGAGTAAGCCGTTCCAGTGTACTTGACATCGGCATTGCCATACCAGGTATCGGTGCTGTATCCCAGGCGTAGACCGCTCATCCATTTGGGTGTGTCGGGCATTTGCTTGCCGCTGGTGGCCTCGAAAGCGGTGGCGCTGGTTCTAAGGTCGCTTTGCATTTTGCTGTCGGTATAGGACAAGGATCCATAGACAGACCAGCTGTTGCTGAGCTTGTAGCCGGTCTCCAGTTCAAAGCCCCTGGTGATGACGTCGCCAACGTTGTAATCCGTGGACAAAGCGGAAACTGGGTCGTAGGCGCGCGCGATACGGTTGTTGAAGTTGATGTAGTAGACCGAGCCCGAGAAAGTCCAGATATCGCTG
>JANXLW010000056.1 GCA_025354965.1 Betaproteobacteria bacterium | reverse complement strand
CGACAGTTTGGAGAACAAGCCGGGTCGCATCGGAATGCGTGTTGGCAGCCCTGGGTCTTGTGTGAGTCTTGTGCTGGACTCGCCGCTGTCGTCCAACTGGACGAAAGCCAGACCTGTGACACCCTGAAACCCCAGCGTGGCGAAAGTTGATGGGGTGATGGGTGCCAGATCGTCAACCGCGATGCGGATCAGCACATGGCCAATCGCCTGTGGATCGAAGCCGATGGCGGTGACCTTGCCGACGTTGACGCCTTTGTAGCGCACGGAAGCTTGTGGCTGTAATCCGGTTACAGAGTCTTTGCTGGACAGCTCGTAGACACGTAGCTCGCGGGTATCGCGGGTCAGCCAGACCGCCAGGGCCACCAGCAAGGACAACAGCAGCAGTACAAATGCACCGGCAGCCAAGGCGTGGGATTTGTTTTCCATGTGATTACCGTCAGAGTTTCTTTCTACCCTGCAAGCGGGTATTTGTGCAATAGGGCCGACGCGCGCTGTCCCCGTTCGCCCAGGAAAAAGTCATGAATAAACGGGTGTGGATAGGCTATCACTTCAGTCGGAATCGCCGTCACGATGATGCGCTTGTCGGCCACCACCGCAATTCGGCTGCTAAGTTCAAACAGCGTGTCCAGGTCATGGGTGACCATGACGACGGTCAGACCCAGTTCACGGTGTAAAGAACGCAGCAACACGCAAAAGTCGTCAGCGCTGTCGGGGTCCAGCCCGGCGGTGGGCTCATCCAGCAACAACAGGGGCGGGTCCATCACCAGCGCCCGAGCCAGTGCGACACGCTTGACCATGCCACCGGATAAATCGGCCGGCATTTTGTGCGCCTGCGACGGCTCCAGCCCGACCATTTGCAGCTTGACCATGGCGACTTCGCGAATCAAGGCACGCGGCAAAGTTTTAAGTTCGCGCAGCGGAAAAGCAATGTTTTCCAACACGGTGAAAGCAGAAAACAGGGCGCCGTGCTGGAACAACATGCCGACCCGGCTGGCGGCGCCTTCAGCCCCCAGTTGTTCGGCGGGTTGGCCCAGCACAGTGACATTGCCGCGCGCTGGATGTTCGAGCCCCAGCATCTGGCGCAGCAAGACGGTTTTGCCGCTGCCCGAGCCGCCGACGATGGACAACACCTCACCGGCTTCGATGCGCAAGTCAAGGTCCTGGTGAATCACGGTCTCGCGCCCGGCGTTGCGAAACACCGTCCACAGCTTGCTGATCTCGACCACTGGCAGCACGGCCTGGCTCATAAGCCAATGTCCCTGAAAACGACGGCAAACAATGCGTCGACCAATATCACCATCGTGATGGAGGTCACTACCGAGGCGGTCGTGCCTTGGCCCAGGCTCTCGGTATTGGGTTTGACGCGCAGGCCGTAATGGCAGCCAATCATCGCAATGAGAAGTCCGAACACCACTGACTTCCCCAGTGCCAGAAAAAGATTGGATATTTGCACGGCGCGTGGCAGTGCGGAAAAAAAATAGGCCGGTGTCACGCCCATTGCCAGGTCTGCTGCCAGCATGCCTCCCACCAGTGCGGCCAGCGTCGTCCAGACGGTCAGCAAGGGCATCGCCAAAGCCATGGCGATGGCGCGTGGCATGACCAGCCGGTAGCCCTTGGCAATGCCCATCACGCGCATGGCGTCCAGTTCTTCTGTGACGCGCATGACGCCAATTTGTGCGGTGATGGCCGAGCCGGAGCGCCCGGCAATCAGGATCGCCGCCAGCACCGGCCCGAGTTCACGAATGAGAGAGATGCCCAGGATGTTGACGATGAAGGCGTCGGCGCCAAACTGGCGCAGTTGCAACGACATCAGGTAGGCCAGCACCACACCAATCAAAAAACCAACCAGCGCAGTGATTGGCAAAGCTGTGGCGCCAATACGGTAAAGGTGACCTGACATGTCGCGCCACGGGCCCTGGCTGGGGCGCCGTGTCAGTTTGAGAATATCCAGCAGCAACTGGCCCGTCAGGCGGATGAAATACTTGATGTGGTCGAGCAAAACCCACACTATGGCGCCCAGCGATAGGAAAAACTGCCAGGCAGATTTTCGGGTTGCCAGCGGTGCCGGCATGGCGAACTGGGCGACTCGTGCCAGCATGGCGCGCTGGTCGGCCCGCAACAGCAGATCTGGCGGCCAGTGCCGACCCCAGGCATTCCATAACAGTTGGGCGCCGGTATGGTCGAGTCGCTGCAAGGTTCGCAGGTCCCAGGCCCAGTGCCTGGTTGCGGGCATGCCAACAACCGCCAATTCCGACTCGATGTGACGCCACGCTGCGGGGTCGGCCAGTCGCGCTGCTGTCCAGCAGCCCGACAGCACCAGGCACGACCCGGTGGCCGTCGTGAGCCGTGCAATGTGAGGAGCGTTTTGCGCCGTAGCGGGTGGCACTAGCAAAATTTTCAGTGGTGGAGCTTGTTGGTGAGAGAGTGTAGTCAACCGCTGTGTTGGCGTTTTCCGGTTGCGGCAGAATGTCGCAAACTGGAGACAATATGAGCCACCCTATTTTTGCGTCGACGTCCGAGCTGAAGCTGGAACAGCGTGGAGCGGTGTTGTGGCTGACCATCACGCGTGAAGAGCGACGCAACGCCATGAGCCACGGCGTTCTGGCGGGCATGACGCAGGCAATTGCTGCGGCGCAGGGTCAGCGTGACATTCGTGCCATCGTCATCACCGGTGGCGGCGTCAAGGCTTTTTGCGCTGGTGCCGATTTGCAGTCGGCCCAGGCTTTTACCACCGACTATTCAGAACCGCATGGTCACCTGGCGCAGTTGCTGCGGGTGGCACGTGCCAGCTACCTGCCGCTGATCGCTCGCGTTAACGGCGCTTGCATGGCCGGCGGCATGGGCTTGATGGCGATGTGCGATATGGCAGTGGCGGCGCGCCACGCCGTGTTTGGTTTGCCGGAAGTGAAAGTGGGCCTGTTCCCGGCCCAGGTGTTGAGCGTGTTGCAGCATTTGCTTGCGCGTCGCACACTCAACGAGATGTGCCTGACCGGCGAACCCATCACTGCCGAGCAGGCGCTGCAGGTGGGGCTGGTGAATTATGTCGATGACGATGTCGACGCCAAATTGCAATGGCTGCTGGACCGGCTGCTGGACAAATCGCCGGCTGCCATTCGCCGTGGCCTGTATACCTTGAAGCAGGTGGAGACGATGGCGTTTGAAGAATCCATGTCCTTCACCGAGAGCCAGATTGCGCTGTTCACGTTGACCGACGATGCCAGAGAAGGGCAAAAGGCTTTTCAGGAAAAGCGCAAACCGGTGTGGGTTGGGCAATGAACGCAAGGCAACTATGAGCACTACCTTCGATTACATCATCGTCGGCGCCGGTACCGCCGGTTGCCTGCTGGCCAACCGGTTGTCGGCCGATGCGACCAAGCGCGTGTTGCTGATCGAGGCCGGGAGGCGCGACGATTATCACTGGATTCACATCCCGGTTGGCTATCTGTACTGCATCGGCAACCCGCGTACCGACTGGCTTTACAACACCGAACCGGATGCTGGCCTGAACGGCCGCGTGCTGCGCTACCCGCGGGGCAAAGCGCTGGGTGGCTGCTCCAGCATCAACGGCATGATTTACATGCGGGGCCAGGCTCGTGATTACGACCAGTGGGCCAAGCTCACCGGTGATGACAGCTGGACCTGGAACAACGTCTTGCCGTACTACAAATTGCATGAAGACCACTACAAGGGTGCCAGTACTGCGCATGGTGCACGCGGCGTCGCTCCGGAGTTGATGCGGGACGGCGCAGATCCCTATCGCAAGCTATTGCGGCATCGCAACGCTGGTGGCGAATGGCGGGTTGAAAAACAGCGCCTGCGCTGGGATGTGCTCGATGCCTTCGCACAAGCCGCGCAGCAGGCCGGCATTGCAGCTACCGATGACTTCAACCGGGGTAACAACGAGGGCGTTGGTTACTTCGAAGTCAACCAGAAAGCGGGCTGGCGCTGGAACACGGCCAAGGCTTTTTTGCGACCCACCTGCTACGCGCGTCCGAATTTTGAAATGTGGACTTCGGCCCAGGTGGCCAAAGTGTGTCTTGAAGTGCAGGCTGACGGCAGCCAACGCTGCACCGGCGTGCAGGTATGGACCAGTTCCGAGATGGTCACCGCCACCGCTGCTGCAGAAGTCATTTTGTGTGCCGGCAGCATTGGTTCACCGCAACTGTTGCAACTCTCCGGCATTGGCCCCGCTGCATTGCTGCAACAACATGGGGTCGATGTAGTGGTTGACGCGCCTGGCGTTGGCAGTAATTTACAGGACCATCTGCAAATTCGGGCAGTGTTCAAGGTGTCCGGTGTGAAGACGCTGAACACGCAGGCCAATTCACTTTGGGGCAAAGCCATGATTGGCCTGGAGTATGTCCTTAAACGCAGTGGTCCGATGAGCATGGCGCCGTCGCAACTGGGCGCATTTACGCGCAGCGATGCCGCGCAACCCTACCCCAATATCGAGTACCACGTGCAGCCGCTGAGTCTGGATGCCTTTGGCGAACCACTGCACAATTTCAATGCCTTTACCGCCAGTGTTTGCAATCTCAACCCCACCAGTCGTGGCACGCTGCGCATCAAGAGCAATAAATTCTCGGATGCGCCGGCCATTGCGCCCAACTACCTGAGTACCGAGGCGGATCGCAAAGTGGCCGCTGATTCACTGCGCCTGACGCGCCGCATTGTGGCGCAACCGGCGCTGGCCAAGTACTTGCCGCAGGAGTGGAAACCGGGCACCCAGTTCCAGACGGACGATGAACTGGCGCGCTTGGCCGGCGACATCGCGACGACTATTTTTCACCCGGTCGGTACCACCAAGATGGGCGCCGCAGACGACCCGATGGCTGTTGTCGATGCACGTTTGAGGGTGCGCGGCAACAAGGGTTTGATCGCCGGGCTGCGCGTGGTCGATGCCGGTGTCATGCCCCTGATCACCAGCGGCAACACCAACTCGCCGGCCTTGATGATTGCCGAGAAGGCGGCGCAGTGGATTGTGGAGGACGCTAACCGGCTATCAAAGGGGTAAGTCTGGAAAGGGTAAATCCCGATGTTGTAACACCTTTAGGCGCGTACATTTGCGCCAATCGTCAACCGGCCCAAAAAGCCGGTTGAAGGAGAAAGGCCCTGGAGACAACCCTTGTGGGCGATTGAGTGAAATAAGAAGACAGGAAAAAGCACCGCCATCCGTGGTGCTTTTTTAATGCTGTGAATGCTGTTAGCGGGCCTCGGGCGGCCAGGCCACTTCGGCAACGGTGCGCGGTTTGCCGATCGGCGCTGGTGCCTGCGCCTTTTGCACTGCCTCAATGTCTTCCATACTCGGGTACTGTCCCAGCAGCCAATAGTCAAAAATGCGCCTCGCTATCGGGGCCGCATTCTGGGAACCAAAACCGGCGTTTTCGACCACCATGGCGAGTGCGATTTTCGGATCATCCGCCGGCGCAAACGCAGTAAATAGTGCATGGTCGCGAAAACGTTCTTCCGTTTTGGAGGCCGAGTACTTTTCATTCTGCTTGATTTGAACAACCTGTGCGGTACCAGTCTTGCCGCCGCTGGTGTAGCCGGCACCGCGAAAGGCAGAGGCCGATGTTCCTTCAATGTTGACACCTACCAGCGCACTCTTGATGATGGCAATATGTTCGGCTTTGGCAATTACCTCACCCATCGCTTCGCGCGTGGTGGCGGTCGGGGCATGTGTCAGGATGTCGACCACTTCCTTCACCAGATGTGGCTTCATCTTGACGCCGTCATTGGCCAGTGTGGCTGTGGCTGACGCCAGTTGCAGCATGGTGAAGTTGTTGTAGCCCTGGCCGATGCCCAGCGAGATGGTCTCACCGGCATACCATTTTTGCTGGTCGGCGCGCTTGTAGGCTTTGCGTTTCCAGGCGGTGGAGGGCAACAGGCCGCGCACTTCGCCAAAAATATCGATGCCGGTCAGCTCGCCAAATCCAAAGCGTTGCATCTGATCATGAATGGTGTCCACCCCGAGGTCGTTGGCCAGTATGTAGTAGTAGGTGTCGCAGGACTGGACGATGGAACGGTACATATTGACCATGCCGTGACCACCTTCCTTGTCGTCCCGGAAACGGTGGTTGCCGAACATGAAAAAGCCGGGATCGGAAATCGACTGCTCGGGTGTGCGCGCCCCGGTCTCCAGCGCCGCCAGTGCCATGAAGGGTTTGTAGGTGGATCCGGGCGGATAAGTGCCGCGCAGGGCACGGTTGAGCAGGGGCTTGTCGGGCGATTCGTTGAGCGCCTTCCAGTTGTCGCTGTCGATGCCTTCGACAAACTGATTTGGATCGAAGGTCGGCTTGCTGACAAACGCCAGTATCTCTCCGGTCTTCGGGTCGATTGCTACCAATGCGCCACGGCGCTCGCCAAACAGCTCCTCGATAAGATTTTGCAGCTTGATGTCGATCGACAGCCGCACCGTGTTGCCGGGCGTGGCCGGGCTGCTGGCCAACTTGCGCATGGCACGTCCGCCGGCCGATGTCTCCACCGATTCGACCCCGGTGATACCGTGCAACTGGTTCTCAAAACTTTGCTCGACGCCGAGTTTGCCGATGTATTCCGTGCCACGGTAATTGGCCTGGTCTTCGGAATCGTCGAGCGTCTCCTTCTCGGCCGGGTTGATGCGACCGATGTAGCCGATGACATGGCTTGCCAGTTCCCCATAGGGATAGTTTCGAAACAGCCTGGCTTTGATGTCGACGCCGGGAAAGCGAAAGCGTTGCGCGGCAAATTTTGCCACCTCTTCATCGCTCAGCCGGGTGAGCAGAGGCAGCGACTCGAAGCTTTTGGATTCCTCCAGCAGCTTTTTGAAGCGACGCCGATCACGCGTTGCGATCTCCATCACTTGGGACAACTCGTCAAGCGTCTGTTCCAGGTTGGCAATTTTGGAGGGTGTGACTTCGAGCGTATAGGCCGAGTAGTTGCTGGCCAGCACAATGCCATTGCGGTCCAGGATGAGGCCCCGGTTTGGCACCACTGGAACAATCGCCGTGCGGTTGTTTTCGGCTTGTTCCAGCAAGTCGTCGTGACGCACAATTTGCAGGTACGCCAGCCGCGCGGCAACCAATGAAAAGCAGACCACGACGGCGATGCTGGCCACCAGAACCCGTGCCCGAAAGCGGGACAGGTCGGCTTGAACATTGCGCAGTTCGGTCATGAAAACGGGAGGAATGAATTTTTAAAGGGGTCGGTGCGCGTCAGGATTGGGCGTTCTTCTTTGCGGCATCAGCAAGATTACGCTCACCACCGGCCACAGCAGGGATTCAATGACGGGAGACAGCAGCAGCAGGTAGCCCGGGAAGGCGCCGCCCGCCATCATGCGAACACTCAACTCAATGGCGTGAGAAGCGGCAAACAGCGGCAGCACTTGAAAGGCCTGCGACGGCACACTGAACCACAGCAGGCGCCGGTGAATGGCAATCGCCAAAAAGCTCAGCACCGTGTAACTAAGTGCATGTTGTCCCAGCATGGCACCCTGATGCACGTCGATGAATATGCCGAACACAAAGGCGACACCAATGCCGATGCGTTGCGGTTGATGAATACTCCAGAATACCAATACCAGAGCCAAGAAATCAGCCATCCAGGCGGCACGACCCAGCAAGCCAATATTCTGCAACATGTTCAGGCCCAGGGCCGCCAACAAAGTGCCCCAGATGAACATTGGATTGGCCGGCAGCAGTAGCTGATGGCCCGGGCGCATGATCATTTTTTGAGCCCTTTTTTGACCGGACCGGGCGGCGCTTCGACAGCCGGTCGGGGTGCAATCTGGGTATTCACAGGTTGCAGCACCATCACCGGCCCGACACCTGCGACCAGAGCCAGCGGCAGACAGCTGATTCGGGCGAAGGCTGAGTCGACTCGTCGTTCAACTTTCTCGACCTTGGCCACCGGCAAGCCCGCTGGATAGACACCGTCAACGCCGCTGGTGGTCAGCAGGTCGCCACTTTGCACATCCGCGTTGGCTGCCATGAAGCGCAGTTCCATGGTGCTGGCGCGCGCTGCCGGGTCGCCAAAGGCGACGCCCCGCGCCCCGGTGCGGGCATTGAGTACAGGAATGGCCTGGTCCCGGTCCGTCACCAGCGTTACTTCGCTCACCATCGGGTAGACCCGTGTAACCTGTCCCAGCACACCGGTTTCATCCAGCACTGGGGAGCCGGCCAGCACGCCGTCCAACAAGCCGCGGTCGATGATGACTTTGCGGGTGTATGGATCGGCTGCGTCATACAGCACCTGCGCCGCTTGCGTTGGCGTCGTCAGTCGGTCGCGCAAGTTCAGTAACTGGCGCAGACGCGAATTCTCAAGCACCAGCTGCTCCACCTGATTGGCGCGTTGAGATTGCAGAGTCAGCTTGCGATGGGTCGCTGCTTCGCTGGCCTGCGACGCCTTGAGCGATTCGAAATAGGTGGCGCCGCCCTGGGCCCACAAAACCGGTTTAAGTGCCAGCCATTGGGCCGGGTACAACACGGTCGCCACTGCCACGCGCAAGGGCTTTGCAAGCTCGAAGCGAGCATCGGCCAACATCAGGAACAGGGCCAGCGCGCTGAAAAACGTGAGCTTGGACAGCGCCGATGGGCCCTGTCGGAAGAAGGGGGGAGGAGTACCGTCCAGCGTACCAAGTGGCATCGCTGCACCCGTGAAATATTATTCGCTGGTGAAAATGGAGCCCAGACGCTCCATCCGCTCCAGCGCGATGCCACAACCCCGCACCACACAGGTCAGCGGGTCTTCCGCCACCAACACCGGCAGGCCGGTTTCTTCTGCCAACAAGCGGTCCATGTCGCGCAATAGCGCGCCGCCGCCAGTGAGCATCATGCCGCGGTCTGCAATGTCTGCCCCCAACTCGGGAGGTGTCTGCTCGAGTGCATTTTTAACCGCCGACACGATGTTGTTGAGCGGGTCGGTAAGTGCTTCCAGAATTTCGTTGCTGGAGATGGTGAAGCTGCGCGGCACACCCTCAGACAGGTTGCGGCCACGGACTTCCATCTCGCGTACTTCACTACCCGGAAAAGCGGAGCCAATTTTTTTCTTGATCGACTCGGCTGTCGGTTCCCCAATGAGCATTCCGTAGTTGCGACGGATGTAGTTGATGATGGCTTCATCAAATTTGTCGCCACCAACGCGCACACTACCCTTGTACACCATGCCGCCAAGCGAAATCACGCCGACTTCAGTGGTACCGCCACCAATGTCCACCACCATCGAGCCGCTGGCCTCGCTGACCGGCAAACCCGCGCCAATGGCGGCCGCCATCGGTTCTTCAATCAGGTAAACGTCGCTGGCACCGGCGCCCAGGGCCGACTCGCGAATGGCGCGGCGCTCGACCTGGGTGGAACCACAAGGCACGCAAATGATGATGCGCGGGCTGGGGCGAAAAATGGAGCGTGGATGCACCATTTTGATAAACTGCTTGAGCATTTGCTCAGTGACGGTGAAATCGGCAATTACACCGTCCTTCATGGGGCGTATGGCTTCGATATTGCCGGGTACTTTGCCCAGCATGGCTTTGGCTTCCTTGCCGACCGCCTGAATCGTCTTCTTGCCTTGCGGGCCGCCCTCGTGGCGAATCGCAACCACCGACGGCTCGTCCAGCACAATGCCCTTGTCGCGTACGTAAATCAAGGTGTTGGCGGTACCAAGGTCAATCGCCAGATCAGTAGAAAAGTACTGACGGAATGCTCCAAACATTAAAAATCCTCTCGGGCACGGCAGGCGCTTCGGTCCGCCATCACCATGTTGTCTGTTTCTGTATATTTCCGGCAAAAACTGCGGTGCCGCAGCCATCAAGCCAAAGGCAGGATAATACTCCATCCCCCGTCTAAAATTCAGCTTGCGCCGCCTCTCACAAGGTGTATTACATCCAGTTTCCAGCGAAAATACTTTATGTCCCTGACATCTTCCGACATCGCCCGTATTGCCAATCTGGCGCGACTGGAACTGAAGCCACTTGAGAGTGAGCGCATGCTGACGCAAATCAATGGTTTCTTCGATTTGGTCGAAAAAATGCGCGCCATTGACACCAGCGGCGTGACACCGCTGGAGCACCCAATGGCGACCATTCAGGACATAACTTTGCGTTTGCGCGAGGACAGTGTCAGTGAGCCCAATAACCGGGAGGCGAATCAACGCAACGCTCCGGCCGTCGAGCTTGGCTTGTTTCTGGTTCCGAAGGTGATTGAGTAATTGCATTCAGGCGCAGACAGAATTTACCCGCAGTGCCCAGCCACCGCGTGTCCTAAAAATAAACATGAAAAACTCATCTGCACTACATGACCTGAGCCTGACCGAATTGGCCAACCAGTTGCGCTCGCGCAAAGTCTCGGCCGTTGAGACGGCACAACATTTTCTGGCTCGGGCCCGGGCCAATGTGTCATTGGGTGCATTTCTTGACATCAACGAAGAGGTGACATTGGAGCAAGCGCGAGTTGCCGATCGGGCTCTGGCAGCGGGTACTGCGGGTGCCGTGCTACTGGGTGTCCCCATTGCGCACAAAGATATTTTTGTCACTAAAGATTTCGTCTCAACCGCAGGCTCCAAAATGCTGGCTGACTACCGTTCACCTTTTGATGCGACGGTGGTGGCCAAGCTGGCCCAGCAGGGCGTGGTGACCCTGGGCAAGCTCAATTGCGACGAATTTGCCATGGGTTCAGCGAACGAAAACTCGGCCTTCGGCAACGTCAAAAATCCGTGGGATCGCACCCGCACGCCGGGCGGCTCATCGGGTGGCAGCGCAGCGGCTGTGGCAGCGCGACTGGTGCCGGCCGCGACGGGCACCGATACCGGTGGTTCGATTCGCCAGCCGGCGTCGTTTTGCGGCGTCACTGGCATCAAACCGACTTATGGTCGCACTTCCCGCTATGGCATGGTGGCGTTTGCTTCCAGCCTGGATCAGGCCGGACCGCTGGCGCGTAGCGCTGAGGACTGTGCTTTGCTACTGTCAGCCATGTGCGGGCCTGACCTGGACCGCGATTCCACTTCGCTCGATCTGCCAGCGGAAAATTTCACCCGATCGCTGGATGATTCTGTGCAAGGGTTGCGCGTTGGCGTACCGAAAGAGTTTTTTGGTGAAGGTTTGGCCACAGATGTGCGCGCTGCCGTGGATGGCGCCCTGAAGGAATACGAAAAACTGGGCGCCAAACTGGTGTCCATTTCCTTGCCGCGTACCGAGCTGTCAATTCCGGTTTATTACATCATCGCGCCGGCCGAAGCCT
>JANXLW010000201.1 GCA_025354965.1 Betaproteobacteria bacterium | reverse complement strand
CATCGACCTGGTGTTTTCGCTCGACTCCATCATCACCGCCGTGGGCATGGTGGACGACGTGAAGATCATGATTGCCGCCGTCATTGCCTCGGTTGGTTTGATGATGCTGTTTGCCGGCCCGATTGGCCGGTTTGTCTCAGAACACCCCACCATCAAAATGCTGGCCCTGGCCTTTCTGGTGGTCGTCGGTGTGGTGCTGGTGGCCGAAGGTTTTGGACACCATGTGCCCAAAGGCTACATCTACTTTGGCATGGCATTTTCACTGGGCGTCGAGATGCTCAACATCCGCCTGCGCAAGGGTTCGGCCAAGCCGGTGAAGTTGCATGGGCCCTATTGAAAATTTTGACAAACTTAAGGCGTGGTGACAAAAAGCCAATGTGGTGCGGCCCGCCAGGTAGTTCCATCACCAACCTGGCCTTCGGCGGGGCCGGCCGGCAGACCATTTTCTGCACGGACGCGACGCAGGGGCCTGTCTTGACGGCGCAGAGGTGGAAGCTGGCGCAGTGCTGCATCGGCCGCGCTGAGTTCTTGGTCGAGCGAAGAGGCGGCAAATGCGCGTAACGGATTGGTATAGGACAAGGGATGAGTCAAACCCAAAGAAAAACGGGCACCGAAGTGCCCGTTTCTTATTTGTGTCTTCAGGAGCAAGCTCCCTAGACTTGTTGCCGACAGTCCCCACCACCGCAACGCTCGATAGGGTTGCAAGTATGCCTTTGTTTGGGTACGCTTGCAACTAAATATTTCAAGGAGAACCGATGGCTTATCGCCTTGCGCTTGATGTTGGCACTGCGTCACTTGGTCTTATTGCACTCAGTCTCAATGACCAATTGCATCCAACGGAAGCGGTCTATTCGTCTTTAAACATATTTTCAGAGCCTCTTCTTCCAGCCAAGTCTGGAGGAATAGGCGAACCCAAGAAGGCTGCGCGGCGACTAGCGCGTCAACAAAGAAGATTGATAGAACGCCGAGCGCGGAGGCTGCGTCGAATAGCGCATCTTGCGCCGCTGATTGGCCTTCAGCCGACGGACGTCGCTGCTGACGACGGACAACACATCCACGAACTCCGAGCCAATGCGATAAAGCAGCGCGTGGAGTTATTCGAACTGCTGAATATCTTGCTCAAACTAGCAAAGCGGCGCGGCTACGCAGGAGGCTTCAAAGTTAGAAAGGAAGATGAGGAGGCGGGACAAGTCCAGGGAGGAATTGAAGACCTAAAAACTCTTCTAACCAAAAACGATTGCACCACCCTTGGTGAATTACTTCACAAGCGCTTTGGTGATACAGAACACGCAGGGCGCGGTCCACGGCAGTCTCTAAAACTCAAATCGATCGGCCTCTACGCGCATCGAGAAATGCTGGAAGAAGAATTTGAAAGAATTTGGAGTGAACAAGCCCGCCATCACTCGATTCTCAATGGCAATGCTGCGGCATATTCAGTTCGTGACTTGATTGAAAGACTTCCCATCAAGCAGCATTTCAAAGAAGCCATTTTCTTCCAACGCCCGTTGAAATCGGTCGCGGGCATGGTTGGGCAATGTGCACTGGAACCCACTTTGCCTCGGGCTCCTGCCGCGCAGCCAGTGGCACAAGCGTTCAGGATTGAAAAGCAACTGGCGGATCTTCGCTGGGGCATGGGGCGCATGCAACGCGCGCTGAGCAAAGCGCAACGCGACCACATTCGCGCAATGCTGCTTGACCCCGAACAATTGAACAAAGACGGTGCGCTGACTTTCGGAAAGATTTACAAGTCACTGGAGAAAGCCTCATTACGGCAAGAGTTTCCCAGCCAGTTCAATACTGACCGATTTAGTCGCGAAACACTGCTGGGTGACCGGACGACCAAGGCGATGGGTTGGCTGGACATGTTAGAACATTGGACCGCTCTCGATGCTGTCACCCAGTTACGCGTCATCAACTTCATTGCGAACCTTGGCTCACCGGAATCCGTCGATTCGGTCAACTGGCATGAACGCATGGAGCCCACGCCAAAACCGGAAGTCGTTGCGTTCATCAACCAATGGGTTGAGTCGGGTACGTTTGATCGGCTAAGCAAAATGGGCTTGGATACCGGGCGAGCAGCCTACTGCATCAAAGCCCTGAAACAAATCACGGCCAAGATGCAAGAAGGTGATGGCTGCGATGAACACGCCGCACGCGAGGTGTTCTACAAGCCGCCCGCACCCACTGGTGAATTGTTGATGCATTTGCCGCAACCCGCTTCCACGGGCAATGTCGTCGTAGACGTCGCTCTGCGGGTAGTGAGACATGCAGTTAACCAATGCCTGAAAACCATGGGGTCGCCCCCAACTCAGGTCATTGTGGAGTTGTCGCGCGATATGGCACTGGGTTTGAAAGCACGTGGAGAAAAAGAAAAAGGCATCGATAAACATCGGCGGGCGCGTCTGTATGCCAAGAGTCAAATCGAAGGAAATCAAGCGGGTCGAACGGCGACAAGTAACGACATCTTTCGTTACCTACTTGTGCAAGAGCAGGACTTCCACTGCCCCTATTGCAGCAAGCGGATTGAACTCAGTGAAGCTCTGGATGGAAATGCCACGAATGTGGATCACATCCTGCCCCGCTCTCTGACTCAGGTGAAACGTGAACGGTCACATCTGGTGATCGCACACCGGGCCTGCAATGCCGCCAAAGCGGACAACGTGCCATTGGAAGCGTTCAAAGGCGATGCTGACCGCATCAGCGCCATTGAGAATTGCGCCAACATCCTCAAACGCAAACGCAGTTATCGCAAAGCCAACTACTTGCTGGCTGAGAGCTATGAGGCCGAGAAACTCAACGATAAAACACTGGAGGACTTCACCGAGCGACAGTTTGTAGAAAGCTCGTGGATCGCCAAGCTGGTTGCGCAATGGATGAAAGACGTTTGCCCCAATGTCAGCGTTTCGCGAGGTGAGTTGACTGCACAGCTACGTCGCGCATGGAAGTTGGAAACCGTCATTCCACAAGTTCGGCTCGAAACCAAGGTTGATCCCAAAAGCGACAAGCCGGACAACCATCTGCCGCTGTTTGACGATGACAAACCCGCCATGCCCATTACCCGTGACGACTTTGATCGCTTCCGCGCGTGCTGGGAGAACCACCACGGCCCCGAGATAGAGCGGACTGATCGACGCATCGACAAACGCATTGACCACCGCCATCACCTGATTGATGCGCTGGTAATCGGCCTGACCGACCGCAGCTTGTACATGGGCATGGCCAAGAGCTATAAGGAGCGCATGGAGCAACGCGCTAAAGGCGTGCGCGGGATCAAGCCATGGCAAACACCAGAGCCACCGCTGCGGAATATTCGTGAAGTGGCGTTGGGATTGGTGCGCACGGCCAACGTCAAACACAAAGCAGACCGGCATCCTGCTGGCGCGTTTTTCCAACAAACAGCCTACGCAAAAACATACACAGATGAAGGGAAAAGCCGAATCGCGCTTTCAATTGACCTACTGGCTTTGACTGATAGCAACTACTCACTCGATAAGGCTCGCAAAGGAATCTCCGATATTGTCAGTACTGAAACCAAGGAGATAGTGAGCGAGGAATTTGAGCGACGTGTCGCCAGTGGGCAGGATGTCAAGGCGGCGTTGTCTGCGCCGATAGTCGACGTTCGATATGGAACGTTGATTCGCCAAGTCCGTGTGTATCAACGCCTTGGGCGTGGGTTCGCCAGCGGTGAGGACGCGATCAAAGTAGCGCTTGCCGGACGAGCCTTTCGCAATAACCCTTCTCAAGGGAAATACTACTTAAGCGACGGATACGCCTATATCGCACTTATCGCCAATGAAAGAGGGGTAATCATTGATGCAATATCCGTTCGCTCTGCAGACGCTCCAATTTTTGATCAATCACGTGTTGGCAGACGTATTTTCCGTGGCGACACGGTTATAGATGAAAGCGGCAACCGCCACCTCGTGCATCAAATCCTAGCTGACGGAGTGATCCGTACTGCCCCTCTGATTGAATCGCGCAGTTGGATTCAACTCGGAGCCGAAGCGGGAGCGAAGTCTTTCGGAAAGGCTGCTGTCATGAAACTCAAATCTGAGTCATGAGCGCAGACCGAATTCTGCTCATCGAAAGTCCTTGCTCGTTAAGCATTGACATCGGCAGAGTCAGAATTCGTCGCGATGAAAAGGCCGACGCTCACGTAGCCCCAATAGATGTGGCGGTGTTGGTGCTGCACCATCACACAATTTCATTGAGCGTAGGGACGTTACGTGAACTCGCCTTGGCAGGCGCGTGCGTTATGGCTACGGACGCGCAGCATATGCCATGCGCGCTCATGCTACCCACTCAAGCTAATCGTGCAGCAGCATCTCGCCTGCGCAGACAGATCGCGCACCTGGATGATGTTTTGTCGCAAACACTTTGGCAGGAGATCGTCCGGGCACGCATTCGTACACAGGCGGCGAATCTGCGTCACTTTGAGTTAACCGGCGCATTGCGGCTAGAGCGCGTAATTGCCGAAGTGGAGATTGCAGACAGGACGCATAGAGAAGGTCAAGCTGCACGCCACTACTGGCAGCACTTATGGCAAGACGCGGAACCAGACTTCAGGCGAGAAAAGCAGGGTGCCGAAGACCCTGTGAACGCCCGCTTGAATTTTGGCTACGCGGTACTTCGAAGTCTGGTGGCACGCGAGTTGGTTGCAGCGGGCCTGTCCCCGGAATTGGGCGTGGGGCACCACAGTACTGAAAACCCTTTCAACCTCGCGGACGACTTTATGGAACCATATCGATTTGTCGTTGAGCGAGTAGCTCGCCCCAGCGCTGCCAGTGGTGAGTTCGACGCGCCTGCACGCGTAGCCATGTCACGTATCGTTGAACAGACAGTTCGTATCGGAAAGAAAGAGTATCGACTGCTACCCGGCGTGCGGGAGACTATCGCAAGCTATGTGCGCGTGCTTGAATCAAGCAAGGGTGAGCTCGCCCTGCCCCATGAGTAAAAGACCATGGCCATCAACGGGTGGCGCGTAATGTGGGTACTGGCGGTGTTTGATGTGCCCGTGCAAACCAAGGAAGAAAGACGGGCTTACACCAATTTCAGAAAAATGCTTTTAAAAGATAATTTCATACAGCATCAGTACTCAGTTTATTTGAAACATTTCCCGACCATGGCTACTGCGCAGGCGGAAATTGACCGATTAAAACCTTCAGTACCCGACGAAGGACATGTCGCTTTCTTCATGTTGACCGATAAACAGTATGGAATGACACGTGAATTCTTTGGGAAAAATGCGACGAAAAGAGCCCCAGATGAACCCGATCAAATCGAACTTTTCTAAAGAAAATCCCGCTAAATCAATGACTTAGCGGGATTCAGAGTCTATCAAGCGTTCCGGTGGTGGGGTGTCGGAACGGGGACACCTTACGACTCGATCATTATCGAAGAGTCTATCAAGCGTTCCGGTGGTGGGGTGTCGGAACCATACAAGAACCCGATTGT
>JANXLW010000019.1 GCA_025354965.1 Betaproteobacteria bacterium | reverse complement strand
GGTAGGGGTAATTGCGCTCACATCAGCGCTGATTGCATCTCACCCTCGGCTCAATACGCCGACAAGGCACGCTTGAGGCCCGCGCAGCACCCAATCAACGTCCATCAGACCATCCAGTGGGGGTAGCGTGAAATATGCAGGTTAGGTAGAGCCCCGGCTTTCTCTGCTTGCCGTCATAGTCGGCTTTTACGGTGTCACTTGATGTGTAGCGGTCATGCTGCATGGTTTGCCCTGTGCTAAAAAAACCAAGAATATCGGAAGGGCCTGAACGATGAACCCAGGGCTTTGCCTGGGGTGACAAATGAAACCATGCTTGGCAAAATTTGTTGCCAGGTATTTGCGCGCGTCCTTGTACTACGGGCTTCCAGAAGAATACAAGGGAAGCAATGATCCGCAAAGAATTAGATCCGTTTGAGGGTTACGGAAAGTTTGAATTGGCTGGGCGCAAAGCAGAAGAGCAGATGGCTTTTTACCTGCGCCGGTTCTTTGGTGCGAGTACTGACGTTGACGTGCTGAATTATTTACGCATCGATTTGAATGGCGAGGTGGCGCAGATGGACCACTTTGTGTTGCACCCTTATGGGCTACTGATCGTGGAAAGCAAAAGCGTTTCGGACAGTGTCCAAATCACTGACGACGGGCAGTGGAAGCGCTGGTTTAACAAGACGCCGTCAGGGATGCCTTCACCTGTCACGCAAGCCCAAATGCAAGCGGCTCTGCTGAAAGAGTTGCTTGAAAAGACGGTCAGGCAAAAGGGTTTTTTCGATCAGGTCCGGCTTGATGTGCTGGTGGCAATCTCGGACGGGGGGACTATCCAGTGGCCAAAGTCGGGTGCGATACCGGAGGTCTGTAAAGCGGACCAAGTGCCCGACCGAATTATTCAGCGCGTTGACCAGTTTCGTAGAGTACGCAAAGAGCCGGATATCTTGACTGGCGACCATCGACGTGTGATTTCCGAGTTCTTACTGAAGGTTCATAAACCGCTTGTGCGCGCAACACCACAGGCACCGATAGTCCACAAAGTGGCAGAGCCAATTCCTGCGTACAAGGTGCCGACAGCAAGCTCACCCATGGTCGCTCCCGGCATTGGTCGCGAACGGACGACTGCTCCCACAACTACGGCCAAGATGCTGTCAGCCAAGACTTGCAAACACTGTCAGGCAGTGGATCTGGAGGTTCGCTCCGGCCAATACGGCTACTACTTTTATTGCCGTGTGTGCAGGAAAAACACGGGGATCAAATTTGCGTGTCCTACATGTGGTGGAGAGGGGCGTATTCGAAAGCAAGGCGAGCAATTTTTTGGCGAATGCAAAGACTGCACTGCCTCTACCCTTTATTTCTCTAACACGGTAGCGTGAGGTGGGCGGCTTTATGTTGTTAGCTGGCACCCTTCAAATGTCGCAAATAAAGTCGCAATAACGCGCGCATATAGTGCAAATAATCCAATGCAGACATAGGCTTGGAGCTTAAAGCGAAGTCGCAAACATGCACATGGTACGACCTACCAATCGGAGTGAATCGTTGCTGGTAAGCATCCGCTGGGACAGTTGCCGCAACACGCGTTGCGCTTTTACTTTCCCCGCTTGTGGCCAGAAGCTGAGGCGGGTGCGTCGTAGTGGCGTTTTGTAAAGCCACCCTCCCGAAACCCGCGCCAGCAGCGGCTTGAGGCATTCACTTACCAGGCGCAACATTGCAGACGCATAGCGACGGCGTAAGCGGGGCAAGATGCCTCTTTGTTTTTGACAAGGAGCCGCTTGATGGCCAGGCCTCAAAACTTTTTAATGCGTCCGCGCTATCTGCGGGCGATTCCTTCGCTGATGCTGCTGACCACTGCGGTGGCCTGGGGCGTTGCTTCTGATGCCGATGTGGTGAACGCCCTGAACAAAAAAGCGCGCGTGACGCTGTCGCACAAGCCGGGCACATCAGCCGGTGACGGTGGGGCGTTGGTGCCGCCGTGGCTCAAGGCGCGGCAAGGGTCTTGAGCCCCAAATGTTAACTTGCAGGTTAATATTTTGGTCATTCTGGCACCCTGGAGCGTCAAAAGTCGAAAAAATGGCCAATTTTAGGCATCAAATCGGGCTCCAGCCCTTTAAATACGCGCTGTAGCTGCTACTAAAACAATAGCAATTTTGGCCTTATTTTGGCTTGCCTCGTGCGCGCCTGTGCCGAGGGCCGCGTGGCCTGGCAGCGGGGCTGCGGCAACAGACGTAAACCCGCTCACACTCCCGCGCATTGCGCTCGCATAATCGCGCCGAACGGGGCCGGCCTTCGGACCTGAAAGGAGTGACTGATGCGTGTAATTCGGACTGTTTTTTGGCCTGTGGCCTGGCCGCGATCACCGTGCTGTGTGCCTGCTCTGGTGTGGCGCAACGCGTAGAGGGCGCGCCCAGCGCCACGGGCGGCCCGCGCTATGCGGTGGATGCGACGTGGCCCAAGCCGCTGCCCAACAACTGGATTTTGGGCCAGGTGGCGGGCATTGCGACCGCCGGCGACGGCACCATCTGGATGATTCACCGACCCCTGTCGCTGACGGACGATGAGCGTGGTTCCACCCTGAGCCCGAAGCGCTCAAACTGCTGCAGCGCTGCGCCGCCGGTGTTGCAGTTTGACCGACAGGGCAACCTGTTGCGCTCATGGGGCGGCAAGGGTGAGGGCTATGACTGGCCCGCCAATGAGCACGGCGTGTATGTAGACCCAAAAGGCGATGTGTGGGTGGGCGGCAATGCGCCGACCGACCACATGCTGATCAAGTTCACGGCGGAGGGCAAATTTTTAATGCAGATCGGCAAGCCGGGGCAAAGCAAGGGCAGCAATGCGACTGACCAGCTGGGCCGGCCCGCGCACATGGAGCTGGACGCTGCCGCCAACGAGTTGTATGTGGCCGACGGTTATGGCAACCACCGCGTGATTGTGTTTGACGCGGCTACCGGGGCTTACAAGCGGCATTGGGGCGCGTATGGCAACCGGCCTGACGACGCGAAGATGGACGACTACAACCCGCAGTCGCCGCAGTTTGCCAACCTGGTGCACTGCGTGCGCATCACGCGCGACAACCTGGTCTATGTGTGCGACCGCATGAACAACCGCATCCAGGTGTTTAAAAAGAGTGGCGAGTTTGTGCGCCAGTTTGTGTACGAGCCCGCCACCCGTGGCTCGGGCTCTGTGTGGGACCTGGTGCCGTCTGAAGACCCGAGCCAGCGCTATCTGCTGGTGGCCGATGGCACCAACAACGAGGTGCGTATCACGCTGCGCGAAACCGGCGAGGTGATTGGCAGCTTTGGCCGGCCGGGCCGCCAGGCGGGTGACTTCCACTGGG
>JANXLW010000003.1 GCA_025354965.1 Betaproteobacteria bacterium | reverse complement strand
TTGAACATGGCAAGCAGCGAACCGGCCAGCACAAAGAGACCGCCAAAAGTGCGGTTCATGACGCGGACATAGGCGGGTGACTTCAAAGCGCCCAGCAAGCGCGCAGCTAACGCGGTGTAGGCGGCCATCACAACCAGATCGGTGAACGCCAGGGTGACAGCAATAATCAGATACTGCGGCAACAGCGGATGCGCCAGGTTCAGGAACTGGGGCACCACAGCCAGTAAAAATACCGTACCCTTGGGGTTGACGGCATTGATCATCCAGGCCCGCGTGATCATGGAATGACGCGTCACGGTGGCGCCGTCATCGGACCTGGCGGCCATCGGCGTTGCGGGTGCGCGCCATTGTGAAATGCCCAAGCACACCAGATAGCCTACGCCCAGCCACTTGACCACGCCAAAAGCCATACTCGACGCCGCCACCAGTGCCCCCAGACCTGCGCCAACCACGATCACCTGCGTCCAGATGCCCAGGATCAGGCCAAAAGTGGTGAAGTAGCCGCGTCGAAATCCGTGGTTCAGGCCGGCACTCATGGCGGCGACGGCACCAGCGCCAGGTGAAATGCTGATGGCCCACGATGCGGCAAAAAAAGCCAGCCAGGTAGAGAATTCCAAAGCGAATATCCGTTGACTATGAAAGGCGCAAGCTTACGCGCTTTGCAACGCAGCGATACGTGCTTCAAGCGGCGGATGTGTCGAAAAAAGTTGGCCCATGCCGCCTGCAATACCAAAGGCCGCAACGCTCTTGGGCAACTCGCCGGTTTGCATGCCGCCCAGACGCGCCAGCGCGTTGATCATGGGCTGGCGACCCAGCAATTGGGCGGAGCCTGCGTCGGCCCGAAATTCACGCTGCCGGGAGAACCAGGCCACCACCAGGGAAGCGGCAAAACCCAGCACAATGTCCAGCACCAAGGTTGTGATCATGTAGCCGATGCCGGGGCCACTGGAACGCTCATCGTTCTTGCGCAGGAAACTGTCGATCGCATAACCGATGACGCGACTCAGGAACACCACAAAAGTGTTCATCACGCCCTGGATCAGCGTCATGGTGACCATATCGCCATTCGCCACGTGGCTGATTTCATGGCCGATGACTGCCTCGATTTCTTGGCGCGTCATGCCGGTGAGCAAACCGGTGCTAACGGCTACCAGCGCCGAGTTTTTGAAAGCGCCGGTGGCAAAGGCGTTCGGGTCACCGTCGAAAATGCCCACCTCTGGCATGCCGATACCGGCCTGACTGGAGAGTTTGCGCACTGTTTCCACGATCCAGGCTTCGTCGGCGTTTTGCGGCGGGTTGATGACGCGCACGCCGGAGGTCCACTTGGCCATCGGCTTGCTGATCAGGAGCGAGATGATGGCGCCGCCAAAACCCATGACCAGGGCAAAGCCCAGCAAGGCGCTCAGGTCAAGTCCGCTGGCCGTCAGGTAACGGTTGACGCCCAGCAAACTGGCCACAAGGCCAAGCACCGCCACCACCAGCACGTTGGTCAAAACAAACAAAAGAATGCGTTTCATGATGTCCTTCAAATACGGCTTGAATCAGCCAATCGTAGCCCTAGATGTTAAGTGCATGCGATCCGATTTCAAGGCCTGGGCGGACGAAACACGCTGCTGTCGGCGTAAAAAGCCGGGTCTTCATTGGCCGCCCACCAGCCCGGCACGCCCAGCACCGGCAAATGTGCAAACGGTTTGCTTGCCAGTTTTTCAGCACTCAAATCCAAAGCCATCCAGGCATCCAGCTCTGCCGGTGAATTGCCAGCCACCTGCACCCGGTAAACGTGGGCCGTGATGGCTTTTCGGGGTGACACCAGTTTCTCCAGCAAGGCGTGGCCAAACAAGACCAGACGTGCTTCTTGCCACAGCGAGCGCAGGTCGACAAACAAGGTGTTCCAGTCCTTGGCCGCCAGGGCCTGCCACAACACATCGGGCGCTTGCAGGAAGGCCGCGTTCTCGTCAAATACGGTCAAAGCGTCACGCGCCGGACCACGTACCGGCGCAATGCCACTAAGCTCAATCTGCGACACGTGCAATTGGTTCAAACGCCACTTGATCAAAGGAAACTGCAGCCAGGCCAGGCCGTTGAAAAAATCGTGCAAACCGTCGCGCGTGGGTACCTGCCGGGTGTCAAAAATGTACTGCTCATAGGCGACGCCGGCGGGCAAGGCTGACTGCGGTACAAAATGCACCGGAGCCAGTGCGGTCTGATTCAGAGCAGTTGGTTGCGGCACACCACCCGTCACCCGCATGGATACCCTATGGCCAACGACACGCCACGGCGACAGCCATGGTGCAGCCCAATCAATCGACCCACAAGAATCTACATCATTCGCCACGAAAGGGCTTCACCAGACCGCAGGGGTTTTAGCTGCGCCTCACCAAAGGTAAAACTCTCGGGCGGAGTCCATGCTTCGCGCTTCAAGGTGATGCGGCCGGTGTTGCGCGGCAGGCCATAAAAATCGGCACCGTTGAAGCTGGCAAACGCCTCCAATTTATCCAGTGCACCGGCCGCGTCAAACGCCTCGGCGTACAGTTCCATGGCGGCATGCGCCGTGTAGCAGCCGGCACAACCGCTGGCCTGTTCTTTCAGCTGTGCGGGATGGGGGGCACTGTCGGTGCCAAGGAAGAATTTGGTCGAACCAGCGGTGGCAGCCTGCACCAAAGCGAGCCGATGGGTCTCGCGCTTGAGCACCGGCAGACAGTAGTAATGTGGCCTGATGCCACCGGTAAAAATGGCGTTGCGGTTGTACAGCAAATGGTGGGCGGTAAGCGTGGCTGCCGTGAAGCGATCTGCCGCCTGAACGTACTGCGCAGCGTCGCGGGTTGTAATGTGTTCGAACACAATTTTCAGCTCTGGAAAATCCCGGCGCAAGGGAATCAGCTGGGTATCGATGAACACCGCTTCACGGTCAAAAATGTCAACCTCGGGAGACGTCACTTCACCATGCACCAGCAGCAACATGCCGGTGCGCTGCATGGCTTCCAGCGCTTTGCAGGTCTTTCGCAGGTCGGTCACGCCGGCGTCGCTGTTGGTGGTAGCACCGGCCGGGTAAAGCTTGACTGCGACCACACCGGCTTCGTGGGCGCGCCTGATTTCATCCGCGCCAAGGTTATCGGTGAGGTAGAGCGTCATCAAGGGCTCGAACTGGAAGCCTTGCGGCACCGCCGCCCGGATGCGGTCCCGGTAGGCCAGCGCGGCTGATGTGGTTGTCACCGGTGGTCGCAGATTCGGCATGATGACGGCGCGACCAAACTGGGCAGCGCTGTGCGGCACTACCGTGTTCAGGGCGTCGCCATCGCGTACATGCAAATGCCAGTCGTCGGGGCGCGTCAACTGAAGCGTTTGCGTCATGCTAAAACGGAACGATGTCGGTCGGGTACTTCCAGAAGTCCTTGAGCAGGTAGCTCACCGGCATGTTCAGCGAGGTGTGTTTCGGGGGAATGGGTTTCATGAACCACTTGTCGTAAATGGCAAAAATTTCTTTACCGGTAATCAGCCGACGCATTTCGCTATCAACCAGTTTTTTGAAGTCAGGATCATTCTTGGGCAGCATGATGGCCAGCGGCTCAGTCGTGAGGAACTTACCCACCACCTTCAAAGCCGCTGGATTGGCGCGATTTGCCGCCAGACCGTACAACAAGACGTCATCCATGACGAAGGCATCGGCCTGACCCGTTTCCACCATCTCAACCGCCTTGGCATGATCCGGTACATCAAAGATGGTGACTCCCATCAAGTGCTCGCGATTGGTTTGCTCTGCCGCCTTCAGCGGGGTCGTGCCTTTGGTGGACACCAGTTTTTTGCCCTCCAGATCTTCCATCCGCTGCACCTTGCTGTTGGCGCGTACCAGCAGGCGGGCGCCGGTGATGAAATGAGGAATCGTGAATGCAACCTTTTGCCGACGCTCAGCGTTGTTGGTGGTGGAGCCACACTCCAGATCGGCTTTGCCCTGCTCCACCATGGCGATGCGGTTGGCCGGTGTGACCATCAGGAACTCAACCTGCATATTCTTGGCGCCGGTCTTCTTGCGCACCGCCTCGGCGATCTTCAGGCACAGATCGAGCGCGTAGCCAACCGGCTTTTTGTTCTGGTCAAGATAAGAAAACGGAATGGACGACTCCCGATGGGCGACCACCAGTTTTCCGCCCGCCGCGACCCGCTCCAGGACGGTCTCTGCCGTCGCAGCCCCAAACCAGCTTAGCGCTGCGAATGCTGCCATCCAACTCCATCGGGAAGCGACCATATTTGTTCCTCTTTCAGTTTCAGTGACGTGGAATATACCTAAAGCCGCATCATCACACATCAATGCCCTGGCGCCAATGCCGGCAAATCGGGGCGCACGCGGCCGTCCGGCGGGTAAGACGGATCGGTATAGCCAGGCGTCGACGGGTGACCTGGCCTGACCAGGCTGTCCACCAGCGCCTCGTCCTGCTGTGTGAACACATAGCTCAGCGCCGGCCGGTAGTCTTGCCATTGCTGCAGCGTGCGAGGTCCGACAATGACCGAGCTCACCAGCGGGTTGGCCAGCACCCAGGCAGTGGCGAATTGCGCCAGGCTGATGCCCTTGTCAGCCACATGCGCTTGAAGCCTTTGTGCAATCAGCAATGACTCCTCTCGAAACTCGGTCTCCAACATGCGCTTGTCGGCTCGGCCGGCACGCGTGCCTGGGTCTGGCGTCTGCCCGTGTCCGTACTTGCCGGTGAGCACGCCGCGCGCAATCGGGCTGTAAGGTGTCACGCCAATGCCATAGTGCGCACAGGCCGGCAACACCTCAAACTCGGGCATGCGGTTAAGCAGGTTGTAATAGGGCTGGCACACCACCGGGCCCGGCATGCCAAGCTGGCCTGCCACGCGCATCAACTCGGCAATCCGCCAACCCCGAAAATTGGAGACACCCCAGTAGCGGATCTGACCCGAACGCAACATTGCCTCCAGCGCGCGCAGGGGCTCTTCGAGGTTCATGCCGTTGTAGTCGCGGTGCAGATACAAAATGTCCACGCAGTCGGTTTTCAATCGCTTCAGGCTGGCCTCGACTTCGCGCAGCATCCAGCTGCGCGAGTACTGATCTTCGTTCACGCGGTCAGACATCTTGTTGCCAAGCTTGGTGGCCAGCACCCAATCGTGGCGCTGACCCTTGAGTAACTCACCGACCATGGTCTCCGAGCCACCCCTGGAATAGACGTCGGCGGTGTCGATGAAGTTCACACCATGGGCGTGGGCATCGGCCAAGATGGCAGCCGCCTCGTCGGAAGCGGTCTGGTCGCCAAACATCATGGTGCCCAGGCACAGGGCGGAGACTTTCAGTTGGCTATTGCCGAGATTGTGGTACTGCATGGGAAATTTTTGCTTACTTGCTGGAATGGTCCACGTTGATAAACGGTGTGGCACCGCTGGTCACGCTGGGTAGCTTGCCATCCCATTTGGCAATCGCAGCACGTTCATTTTCAATACGACGCAGCGACAACAATTCTGGCGTGATTTGCATCCGCTGTACCGCCAGAGCCTCCGCCTCGGCCTTGGCACCCACCACCTTTTGCTGCGCTTCCACCTGCAATCGCTGCAAGTCGCGCTCGGCCTGCTGCTTTTGCTGTTCGGCCTTCACCTTGTTTTCAATCGCATCGGAAAAGCTCTTGGAAAACGCAAAGTTGATCAAGTTGAACTCATCGAGCACCAGGCCGTGGCGCACCATCTTTTGCTTCAGCAGCGTCGCAATCTGATCCCGCACCACGGTGCGCTGGGTGATCAACTCTTCTGCGGTGAAAAGCGCTGTGACGGCCTTGACCGACTCATGGGTCGCCGGAATGATGATGCGCTGGGCCAGGATGTCGGTTGACGGCCCGACATTTTTGAACGCCTCTACGGCAAAGGCCGGGTCAAGGTGGTAGTTGATGGCCACTTTGGTGTGCACCGTTTGCAGGTCTTTGGACGCCGCATCGCCGTCCCCCTCGCCGTTTTGAATCTGCACATTCATCAGGTTCATGGACTGGGCGATGGGCCAACGGAAATGCAAACCGGGTTCATACAGCGCATCGCGCGCCGAGCCAAAGGTCGTCATCACGCCACGGCTACCGGCGGGCACGATCGCCACTGGCGCCAGCAGGACGATGACCACGCACGCGCCCACGAAGAGCAATATCCGCTTGATCCAACCGCCTTCTTGCGCATCGGCAAATCGACCGAATGACCTCATGAAACACCTCCTTTTTGTAGTCAGCAACAATGAAACGGCAGCATGCGACTGCCTTGCCGTGACCGCAGTATCGCAGCTTGGGCTCGATCAAGGCTGGCTTCAGCAGGCAAGCCACCACTGTGGGAGGACTGTGAAGCGCCAATAGATGAGGCGGCGACTCAGGCCCGCTGGCGGGCAGGCCTGAGCCAGGCAGGTGCTTGCGGTGGAGTTTCGCCAAGGATGCGGGAATCGTGAGGGTTTCTATGTGGCCCAACCGTTGATCAAATGCGCGATACTGCCCCTTATGCGGTTGAAATGCCTTATCCGTTCCACATCCAAATCATCCTTGCCTTGTCATGCTACAGCAATGACTGCGACTTGACGCCTAAACACGAATGACTTGGAAATGGAATAAGTTTGCCCCCTGAAAGCCCCTGTTTCCGTCTGAAGTTCGGGCATTTTTTTGGTATGGCGGCACCAAGTCTTTATTGTGCTGGCTCCGTATTGCTTTCGTAGGGACACCCAACATGATCGAGTGGAAGAGCAGTTACAAAATTGGTGACCCCACCATTGATGCGCAGCACCAGGAGTGGTTCTTGAAGGTAAACCGCTTTTTGGAAGCGACGACCAAAAAAGACCTGAAGCTCTTCGAACTGCAGATGCACCAGTACACACGAGTCCATTTTGCACATGAAGAGAAGCTAATGCGATCCATCGGCTATCCGGACATTGATGACCACATCCAAAGACACAAAGCGCTTACCGCCAAATTCGCTGAGGTATCTGAACAAATTGCGAATGACACACTGGATATAAATTTTTGGAAATCGTTTCTCTCGGATTGGCTACTCAGCCACATTCGGCATTCCGATCAAAAGCTGGCTGCTTACGTAGAGAAGTACATCAATTGTTAACTATTAAAAACTACTCCGCACTCTGCTGCAACGCCCACATCTCCGCGTAGCGTCCATTGGCTACCAGCAGCTCAGTGTGTGAGCCGCGCTCTATGATGCGCCCGGCCTCCATCACCAGAATCTCATGTGCGTCGACCACGGTGGACAGGCGGTGCGCAATGACCAGCGTGGTTTTGTTGTGGGCCACGCTTTGCAGCTCGGC
>JANXLW010000472.1 GCA_025354965.1 Betaproteobacteria bacterium | reverse complement strand
CCCGAGTGGCGGGCCAGCAATACGACTACGTTGTGCTACAGCTACGCAATTTCAAGGCACGAATACGCACCAACGACGCCGGCAACATGACCAGCGTTACGCAATCCCTGAGCGACGCCGATATCGAGAATCTGGGTCACTACATCACCAGCCTGCGCTGATTTGCGATGATACAGGCGCGCTATGCTCGTTCGGTCCGCATTCTGCACTGGCTGCTGGCCGCCCTGCTTTTGCTTCAATTGGCTTTTGGCTGGTGGGTCGGAGAGCTTCCCCGCAATACGCCAGAGCGGGGCTATTTCATCAACCTGCACAAAAGCATCGGCATGGTGACAGGCTTGCTGATTTTGCTGCGTATTTACTGGCGATTCACAAGTACCGCACCGACACTTTCCATCACCATGTCGCACTGGCAGCAGCGGCTGGCCACGGCCGGTCACCACCTCATGTACCTGTGCATGCTGGCGTTGCCGCTGTCCGGCTACATCGCTTCCAATTTCAGCCGCTTTGGGGTGAAGTTTTTCAACACCATGACCCTGGCACCCTGGGGCCCGAACGACAAGGGCGTCTACAGTTTTTTCAATCGGCTGCACAGCCTGAGTGGCTGGCTGCTGTTGACTCTGGTCGTGCTGCATGTGTTGGCGGCCATTGGCCACGGCTTGCGTCGCGACGGTATTTTTTTCCGGATATCGCTGTGGCCCTTGTAGACTGCGACAGGTTGTTGCCTGATTTTTTTTGCATTGATCGGAGTATTGCCTTGAACCCTTTGTCTGTTGTGCGCGCCGCGCTGGCGCTGTTGGCCCTGGGTGCCGGCTGCGCCTTGGCGGCGCCATTCGCCTACGTGCCCAACGAAGGTTCTGGAACGGTATCGGTGATCGATACCGAAAGCGACCAGGTGGTGGCGGAAATCGTCGCCGGGAAAAAACCGCGTGGACTGGCCGCCGGTGTCGACAAACAATGGCTTTACGTCAGCGATCAGCCCAACAACCAGTTGCAGCTGATCGACTTGCAACAGCGCAAAGTCATGGGGCATGTCAATCTGGGCGATTCACCGGAAGGTGTTTATATTTCTCCGGACGGCCATTGGGTCGCGGCGGCGGTCGAGGAAAACAACCAGATCGTCATCACCGACACCACCAGCAACACGCGTGCTTTTGCCATCAAGGTCAAAGGCCGTAATCCGGAGCACGCCGTATTCAGTCCGGATGGTCAGACTATTTTTGTCAGCGCAGAAGAAGGTGATGCGGTCGACATCATCGATTTCATGGCACGCCGACAAGTGGCCCAAGTGAGTGTGGGTGGACGCCCGCGCGGCATCGGCTTTTTGCCCGATGGCAGCCGGGCCTACGTGGCAACCGAGAACAGCAATGAGGTCTATGTCATCGATGCCAGGTCCTACAAGATCGTGACTCGCATCAAAGCGGGCCTGCGCTCCAATGGGGTGGCCGTGCATCCCGACGGCAGCCACGTCTATATTTCCAATGGCGGGGAGGCTAGCGTCTCGGTGATCGATACGTCCAGCAACACGATTGTGGCCACTGTGCCGGTCGGGCAGCGGCCCTGGAACATGGCGTTGACGCCGGACGGCAAGAAGCTTTATGTCGCCAACGGACGCTCCGGTTCGGTCTCCGTCATTGATACGGTTCGCAACGTCTGGCTGCGCGATGTAGCGGTAGGTAAATTGCCCTGGGGCGTGGTGATCAAGTGAGTTGTTCAGGAACCAAAACGACTACCCGGGCACAGATCGCTATGATCAGTGCGTATGAGCCTGTTCACCTCACTGCGCTACCTGGTTGCACTGCACGAGCTCAAGCATTTCGGGCGCGCCGCGCAGGCCTGCCACATCACGCAGCCGGCCTTGTCCAATGCGATTCGCGCCCTGGAGGACGAGTTTGGCACCGCCATCGTCAAGCGCGGCCGTTCCTTTCAAAGTTTCACGCCTGAAGGCGAGCGAATCTATGTGACAGCGCAGCGCGTGCTGCATGAGCAGGAGTTGCTGCTGCAGGATCTGAAGAGTGCAGCGGATCAGCCTGTGGGCTCGCTGACGCTGGGTGCCGTGCCTTCGGTGCTGCCGATTGCGGCGCGTTTTTCTGCCATGTTGCAGGCGCGCCATCCAGGTCTGACCCTGGTGGTGCGCTCCATGAGCTCTCCCGATATCGATGCCGGCCTGGAAGACCTGTCGCTCGATCTGGCGCTGGGCTACACCGACCGGCTGAAGCTAAGGGTCAGCAAAATCGCCACCCTGGATCAATATACCGAACATTACTTCCTGCTGCGCCGTGCCGCGAAACCGGGCCGCACCAACCTGCGCATGCTGACCCAGCCGCTGTCGTGGCAAGCTGCAGCGCTGTTGCCCCTGTGCCTGTTGACACCGGAAATGCACAACCGCGCCATCGTCGATGCCGCCTTCAAGCAAGCCGGTGTTGCGGTACAGCCGGTGATCGAAACCAACTCCATTCTCACGCTGGGTTTGAGTGTGTTGGTGGGCGAAGTCTGTAGCGTGTTGCCGGGCGCCCTGGTCGGCGTGTTGCGCGGTTACCCGGAACTGGAGGCCGTACCGTTGCGCGATCCGGAGGTGCTGACGCCGATTGGCTTCATGTATGCCATCACGGACCGACCCTCGCACACACTGCGCGTGGCGCTGGACATGGCGCAAAGCCCCCCCTGGCTGCAGCACGTCAAGGTGCACACAGGTTGGCTGCACGACTAACCCTGGCGGCCCATCATTCAAAGACTGAATGGGCCTATGTGCAAAAGAAAATTGACGGCATACGACGCTGTCCCCGACACTGCGCCCAGCTCACACAAAGTGAGCGCATATACGAGGAGACAAGATGTCAGCAGTATTGGGTGGAACGCCCGCGTTCCCTAACGAAAAGTCGAGCGTGCTCGACAAAGAACATATCGTTGCCGGCCCCGGTTTCAACCGTTGGCTGGTTCCACCAGCAGCCCTGGCCATTCACCTGTGCATCGGCATGGCCTACGGCTTCTCGGTGTTCTGGCTGCCGCTGTCCAAGGCTCTGGGCATCAAGGAAGCCATCAAGTGCGGCCCGGAGGTGGGATTTTTTCAGGAACTTTTCACCAGCAGTTGCGACTGGAAAATCTCCACCCTGGGCTGGATGTACACGCTGTTCTTTGTGCTGTTGGGATCGTCCGCTTCGATCTGGGGTGGCTGGCTCGAGCGCGTCGGTCCGCGCAAGGTGGGCGTCGTCTCGGCGCTGTGCTGGAGCGGTGGCATGCTGTTCTCAGCGCTGGGCGTTTACCTGCACCAGTTCTGGATGATGGTGCTGGGCTCCGGCATCATCGGCGGTATCGGGCTCGGACTGGGCTACATCTCACCGGTATCGACCTTGATCAAGTGGTTCCCAGACCGTCGTGGCATGGCCGCCGGCATGGCCATCATGGGCTTTGGCGGCGGCGCCATGATCGGCTCGCCGCTGGCGGCCGATCTGATGAAGTACTTTGCCACCCCCACCGACGTGGGCGTGATGCAGACCTTTGTCGTCATGGCTATCGTCTATTTTGTATTCATGATGGGCGGTGCTTTCAGCTACCGCATTCCGGAAACCGGCTGGAAACCGGCCGGCTGGACGCCCAAGCCGGCCCAGGTCAACAACGCGATGATCACACAGCACCACGTGCACGTCAGCAAGGTCTGGGGCATTCCCCAGTTCTGGCTGATCTGGATGGTCTTGTGCATGAACGTGAGCGCCGGCATTGGCGTCATCGGCATGGCCTCGCCCATGTTGCAGGAAGTGTTTGGCGGCTCGCTGATCGGTGTGGCGAAGAAGTTTGGTGAACTCGACAAGACCCAGCTGGCGGCCATCGCCGGTGTGGCGGCCGGCTTTACCGCGCTCTTAAGCCTGTTCAACATCGGCGGGCGGTTCTTTTGGGCCAGCATTTCCGACAAGCTGGGACGACGCCTCACCTATGCGATCTTCTTTATTCTCGGCGGCATTCTGTACTTCAGCATTCCGGGCAGCGCCGCGACCGGCTCCAAGGTGCTGTTTGTGGCGGCCTTCTGTGTCATCCTGAGCATGTACGGCGGCGGCTTCGCCACGGTGCCGGCGTATCTGGCCGATATCTTCGGCACGCAGATGGTGGGCGCCATTCACGGTCGCTTGCTGACCGCCTGGGCCACGGCCGGTATCGTCGGCCCGGTAGTGGTCAATTACATGCGCGAATACCAGCTCGGCTTGGGTCTGCCGCGCGAACAGGTCTACAACCAGACCATGTACATCCTGACCGCTATGCTGATGGTGGGATTGATCTGCAACCTGCTGGTGCGTCCCCTGAACGCCAAGTGGTTCATGACACCCGACGAACTGGCGCACGAAAAGCGTCTGGCGCACGAGAAGGTCAAGGCGTCGGAGGTGCACAGCGACGGCACGCACGCGCACGACAAGCCCAGCAACCCGGTGTTCCTGCTGCTGGCCTGGGCGGCAGTGGGCATTCCCCTGGCCTGGGGGGTCTACCGCACCTCACTCACAGTAGCCAAATTCTTCTGAGTGCCGTCAAGACGTGAATTCAGTTGCCCCATCCCCCGAAATTCATGCCGTGGCCCTGGCTACGGCGGATGAGATGCGCGAGCGCATTCGTCGCAAGAGCAAGCTCAAGGGGCGACAGGCGGACGACGCATCACTGGCGCAGGTGCGCGCCCTGGTGGGAGCGCCGCCGCACCGGCGTGATCTGCTGATCGAGTACCTG
>JANXLW010000450.1 GCA_025354965.1 Betaproteobacteria bacterium | reverse complement strand
GCCATCGTTGGCCATGGCGTCCTTCTTCACACCATCCTTGGCCAACGATGGCATGGCACAGGACGAAATGAAGAAGTAACTCGCGCCAGCGTCATTCCCGATTTATGGGGAGAGCCTGCCGGGCAGCAGATTTGATAGCCTTGATGGAGAAAATAGTCATGTTTCGTTTATCAGTAGCAAGAGTCACGGTGGCGCTGGGCATGCTGACGGTAGCGGCACTGGCCGTATTCACGCAGTCTTATGCCGCTACGCCTCTTCCGGATCCCAAACTGGATTCACCACTACAAACGGTTAGGGGTTCGCAGACCGCCGTGTTTGCCGGCGGCTGCTTCTGGGGCGTGGACGCTGTGTTTAAACACGTCAAGGGCGTGTCCAACGTGGTTTCTGGCTATGCCGGCGGCAACGGCGATACGGCGCAATACGACTTGGTGAGTTCTGGCGACACGGGACACGCCGAGTCGGTTCGCATCACCTACGATCCTTCGCGCATTAGCTACGGGCAATTGCTGAAGGTGTTCTTTTCCGTTGCGCATGACCCAACGCAACTGAACATGCAAGGGCCGGATAGGGGCACGCAGTACCGCTCGGCCATTTTCTTCACCGACGGCGAGCAACAGCACGTCGCGCAAGCTTACATCGCCCAACTCCAGGCGACTCATACTTTCTCGCGTTCGATTGTTACCCAGGTCACGCCGCTGCGGGCATTTTATGAAGCCGAGAGCTACCACCAAAACTACCTGGCCCAGCACCCGAGTCAGCCCTACATCGTGATCAACGACTTGCCAAAGCTCGCCAACCTCCAGCGTCAGTTTCCAAATCTATACGCGAACAACTGAATCGCCCGCTGCCGTCCGCCGACCACGTCGTCACGCCCTCAGAAAATCCCGCATCGCAAACAGCACGCCCTCGGGTGCTTCGGTCATCAGCGCGTGGCCGGCGTCCAGCAGTACCACCTGTTTGCGTGCGGCCTTGTCGATCAGCGACTGCGCCGCCTTGGGCGGTGTCATCTGGTCCTGGCGGCCCAGCAGGAACAGCGTCGGGGCCGTGACCTGCGCCATGGCGGCGTCGCCGTTGCGGTAGTCGTCGCAGGCCTTGAAGCCGGCGTGGAACACGTTGACGGTTGGGTTGCTGGCCAGCACGCGTTTCATCAGCGCGCGCGAGCCACCATACAGCCAGGTGCCGGGGCCCAGGGTAGAGGGCGGCGGTGCCAGCATCGAGTGCGAGAAGGTGTTGACCATCTCGATGGCCTTGAGCGGTTGCGCCAGTGAACTCTCCAGCAGCGCGGGCGACACCTTCATTGGGTAGGCGGTGCCGACCAGCACCAGGTGGCTGACGCGGCTGGGCGCGCGCGCCGCCGCCTCCAGCGCAATCAGCGAGCCGAAGCTGTGACCCACCAGCGCGGCTTTTGCAAGGCCGGCGGCGTCCATCAGCGCGATGATGAAGGCGGCCGCGTCTTCCACGTTGGCCGGCGGCGTGCCGGCGCTGCGGCAATGGCCCGGAAGGTCGACCGCCAGCACGTTCCAGCCGTGGTTGGCCAGGTAGCGGGTCTGCAGAATCCAGACGCTGTGGTCGTTCAGCGCGCCGTGAATGAAGATGACGGTGGGTTTGGTGGCATCAAAAGGTTTGCCACCGGTGTAGCAATAGGTGCTGTGGCCGTTGACGTCGAATTTCATGCGGCGCTCCCGGTGGCTTTTTCCGCCGCCTTCAGCGCGCGTTTCAGGTCGTCGATCAGGTCGTCCGGATCTTCCAGTCCGATGGAGAGGCGTATCGTGCCCTGCGTGATGCCGCCGGCGGCCAGCGCCTCGTCGCTCATGCGAAAGTGCGTGGTACTGGCCGGGTGAATGACCAGGCTGCGGCAGTCGCCCACATTGGCCAGGTGGCTGAACACCTTGAGGTTTTCGACGAACTTCTTGCCCTGTTCGCGGCTGCCTTTGAGGTCGAAGCTGAACACCGAGCCGGCGCCGCGCGGCAGCAGTTTGCGCGCCAGCGCATGGCTTGGGTGGCTCTCCAGCAGCGGGTGGCCGACGCGCGCCACGAACGGCTGTGCGACCAGGAACTCGACCACCTTGTGCGTGTTGCTCATGTGGCGCTGCATGCGCAGTGGCAAGGTTTCTATGCCCTGCAATATCAGCCAGGCCGAGTGCGGACTCATGCAGGCGCCGAAGTCGCGCAAGCCCTCGCGCCGAGCCCGCAGCAGGAAGGCGCCGACGGTGGATTCCTCGCTGAACACCATGTTGTGAAAGCCGTCGTAAGGGGTTGTCAGCTCCGGGAATTTGCCGGAGCGGTCCCAGTCGAAGCTGCCGCCGTCGACCACGATGCCGCCAATCACGGTGCCGTGGCCACTCAGGAACTTGGTGGCCGAGTGGTACACCAGATCGGCGCCGTGGTCGAACGGTTTGATGAGCCAGGGCGAGGTCAGTGTCGAGTCCACCAGCAGCGGCACGCCTGCATCATGGGCGATGTTGGACACGGTGGCGATGTCCAGCACATCCAGGCCGGGGTTGCCGACTGTTTCACCAAAGAAAAGTTTGGTGTTGGGGCGCACGGCAGCGCGCCAGCCGTCAATGTCGCCTGGTTTGACGAAGGAGCTTCACCAGACAAAAAAGTCGTTCAAACGGACTCTGGTATAGAAATTGATCGAGATCGTTTTCATTGGCCTATCGTCGGAGAAATTTCGTCGCCTTACGGCATTCGGCATGGTCGTCGTCA
>JANXLW010000419.1 GCA_025354965.1 Betaproteobacteria bacterium | reverse complement strand
CCTTCAAGGCGCCTGCCACTGCCGGTTTTGACAATGCGCTGGTGCGCAGTTTTCCCAATATCACGAGTGTCGACATGACCAGCACCATTGCGCAGGTTCAGCGTGTGCTGGACCAGGTTATTGGTGCCGTCGAGTTTCTGTTTGGCTTCACGCTGGCGGCGGGTTTGGTGGTTTTATTCGCCGCCGTGACGGCGACCCGCGAGGAGCGCGCCCGGGAGTTTGCCATCATGCGCGCCATCGGTGCCAAAAACACATTGCTGCGCCAGGTACAGCGTGCCGAGCTGATTGGCGTCGGCTTGCTGGCCGGTTTTTTGGCATCCAGCGTGGCCATCATCGTTGGTTGGGCGCTGGCCAGGTACGTGTTTGATTTCGAGTGGAGTGTCTCGCCGTGGGTGCCGGTTTTGGGCTCATTAAGCGGTGCCTTGCTGGCACTGGCGGCAGGATGGTGGGGCTTGCGTGAAGTTTTGCGCCGCCCGGTGGTAGAGACACTGCGCCGTGCCGCGCAGTAGACTTAGAAAGCTTCTGGCAAGGCACATGCTAAGCTGCTAGCCTGGATAGCACGACCGCGTGGTTCGCGTCCAACTCAACAAAACAGGAGTCCCCCATGTCCGGCCTATTACCCCAAGTCGATCCCGATGGTTTACTCGAATTTTCGGTCGTCTATACCGACCGCGCGCTCAATCACATGTCGAAAAATTTCCAGGGCGTGATGAAGGATATCTCTGCCATTCTGAAAACGGTGTACCACGCCAAATCGGTGGCACTGGTGCCGGGCAGCGGCACCTTTGGCATGGAAGCGGTGGCACGCCAGTTTGCCGCTGACAAGAAGGTGTTGATCATTCGCAACGGCTGGTTCAGCTTTCGCTGGACGCAGATTCTGGATATGGGCCGCATCGCCGCTGAATCGACGGTGCTCAAGGCGCGCCGCGTTGGTACCACCAAGCAGGCACCCTGGGTGCCGCCGCCCATTGACGAAGTGGTGGCAGCGATTGGTGAAAAAAAGCCGGCCCTGGTGTTTGCACCGCACGTCGAAACCGCCAGCGGCATGATGCTGCCCGACGACTACCTGCGCGCTGTGGCCGCTGCCGTGCACGAGGTCGGCGGCATGTTCGTGCTGGACTGCATTGCCTCGGGGGCCATGTGGGTGAATATGGTGGACACGGGTGTGGACGTGCTGATCAGCGCGCCGCAAAAAGGCTGGAGCAGCTCACCGTGCTGCGCCATGGTGATGCTCAGTGAACGCGCGCGCGCCGCCATCGACACCACCAACAGCAGCAGTTTTGCCTGCGACTTGAAGAAGTGGTTGCAGATCATGGAAACCTATGAAAACGGCGGTCATGCCTACCACGCTACGTTGCCGACCGATGCCCTGACGCGCCTGCGCGAAGTGATGAAGGAAACGCAAGCCTACGGCTTTGACAAGGTGCGCGCCGAGCAGCTTGATCTGGGCACCAAGGTGCGCGCGCTGTTCGAGAGTCGCGGCATCGCCAGCGTGGCAGCAGACGGGTTCAAGGCGCCGGGCGTGGTGGTGAGCTATACGCAAGACCCCGAGATCCAGTCCAGCCGCAAGTTCCTGGCCCAGGGTCTGCAGACGGCCTCAGGCGTGCCGCTGCAATGTGATGAACCGGCCGATTTCATGAGCTTTCGCGTTGGCCTGTTTGGACTGGAAAAATGGCACAACGTGGAGCGTACCGTCGCTCAGTTGGCTGGCGCGCTGGACAAAATTTTGTAGCGCTGGCGTTGTTGAGATTCCCTCACGCCTTGGAGGGCACCAGCAGCACCACCAATGCACCGGCGCCGCCATCGGCCGGCTTGGCCTGCACGAAGGCCAGCACCTCCTCTTTTTGCACCAGCCAACTGTGCACCCGGCTCTTGAGCACGGGGGCCTTGCCCGGTGACCCCAGACCTTTGCCGTGCACCACCCTTACGCAGCGAATGCCCTGCTTGTGCGCCTCGCGAATGAAGCTGCTCAACAGTTCGCGGGCTTCGTCACGGCGCAGGCCATGCAGGTCCAGCTGACGCTGGATGCTCCAGTCACCGCGGCGCAGTTTTCGCGTCACATCGGTGCCGATTCCGGGTCGGCGAAAACTTAACATGTCGTCGGTGTCGAGCAGGGTGCCGACATCAAATTCGTCGCTGATGGCCTCGCGCAACACCGCTTTTTCATCCCTTTGATACTGCATCGGCTGGGTGGTAGACGGCTCTTTTTTTAACTGCGCACGGCGCTTGTCTGGCAAAGGCTGGACGACGCCAGCGGCATTCTTGAATAGATTGCTTTCACTCGCTACCTGTTGTTTTGCACGGGCCAGCTCTGCTGCCAAGCGGGCACGCTGCTGGGCTTGAGCTTCAATCTCGCGCCTGACCAGTTTCAGGTCTGTCAAGCTGCTGACCTTGACCGGCTTGCTCTTCACAACAAACCCCGTTCGGCCATCGACAGTGCTTCACCCGGTGCCACAATCACATGGTCCAGCACTCGCACGTCAATCAACGCCAGCGTGGTCTTCAGAGTTTGGGTCAAGGCCTCGTCGGCGCGTGAGGGTTGTACCGTGCCGCTCGGGTGGTTGTGTGCCAGGACAACGGCGGCTGCCTGGTGATGCAGGGCGCGCAGCACTACTTCGCGCGGGTAGACACTGGTTTGTGTCAGCGTGCCGCGAAACAGTTCTTCCATCGCCAGCAGCCGGTTTTGCACGTCCAGAAACAACACGGCAAACACCTCGTGCGGTTTGGCTGCCAGATGCAGCTGCAGGTAGTGTTTAACGGCATCCGGGGTGGCAAAGACGGTGCGCGCCTTGAGTTGCTGGGCCAGTGCGCGCCGCGACAACTCCAGTACCGCCACCAGTTCGGCGCGCTTGGCCGGCCCCAGGCCCTTGATCCGCTTTAGGTCATCAGCAGTGGCGTGCAACAGGCCGGCAATGCCATCGAAGCCGTCACTGTCATTGGCGCTGGTCTTGAGTTGCAGAAGTTCGTGCGCCATCTGCAACACCCCTTTGCCCTTGATGCCAGTGCGCAACAGCAGCGCCAGCAGCTCGGCGTCGCTCAAGGCGCCAGGCCCGCGTGCCAGTAGTTTTTCGCGCGGGCGAGCGTCCAGGGGAAGGTCTTTGAGGGGCATGGGTCAGCCTTTTAGAATAAGGGTCAGTTTATTCGCCAAAACGCCGGCTTACGCGGCAAGTTCGGGACTTTTATGACCACCACCAGTGCCTGTGTCCAAGCGGGCTCCTTTCTTACGCTGCATTACCGCATGGCTGGGCCGGCGGGGGACGTGATCAACACCTTTGCCGGCAAGCCTGCCACACTGACGCTGGGTAGCGGCCAGCTGTCGCCAGCCGTCGAGGCCCATTTGATGGGTCTGCACGAGGGTAGCCGCACAACTTTTGAGTTGACACCGGGCGCCGCTTTTGGCCAGCGCAACCCGGATATGCTGCAGTGGCTGGCGCGCCGGGTGCTCGTCGACATGGGTGACGCCGATGCGCACTACGAGGTGGGCGACGTGGTGCAATTTCCGACACCGGATGGCCTGGGCCAGTTTGCCGGTTCGGTGCGGCAGTTCAGAAGTGACGCCAAAGGCGAAGCGGTGCTGTTCGACTTCAACCATCCGCTGGCCGGCCAGCCGGTGACGTTTGAAGTGCATGTGATTGGCATCCTGTGAGCAAAACCACCAGCGCTGAATCACTTCAGGAAATCCTGTTGGCGGAGCCGCGCGGCTTTTGTGCCGGGGTGGACCGTGCCATCGAGATCGTCGAGCGGGCCTTGCAGAAGTTCGGCGCACCGATTTATGTGCGACACGAAATTGTGCACAACACTTATGTCGTGAACGACCTCAAAGCCAAGGGCGCCATTTTCATTGAAGCGCTGGATGACGTGCCGCCTGGGGCTACCCTCATTTTTTCTGCCCATGGGGTGAGCCGTGCAGTGCAGGCGCAGGCTGCAGCGCGAGGTTTTCGCATTTTTGACGCCACATGTCCGCTGGTGACCAAAGTGCATGTAGAAGTAGCCAAGCTGCACCAGGATGGCTATGAGTTCATCATGATTGGCCACAAGGGGCATCCCGAGGTTGAAGGCACTATGGGTCAACTCGACAGCGGCATTCATCTGGTGGAGGAGGTGGCTGACGTCGCGCTGGTGCAGCCAGCGCAGACCAGGCTGCTGGCCATGGTGACACAAACCACGCTCAGCGTGGACGATGCGGCCCAGATAGCCGCCGCCATCAAGGCGCGTTTTCCGAATGTGCGCGAGCCCAAGCAGCAGGATATTTGCTACGCCACGCAAAACCGGCAGGACGCTGTGAAAATCATGAGTCCGCAGGTTGATGTGGTGATTGTGGTGGGCAGTCCCACCAGTTCCAACAGCAACCGCCTAAGTGAGTTGGCGCGCAAGTTGGGCACTGCGAGCTACATGGTGGACAGCGCACGAGAGTTGCAGGCGCAGTGGTTCGAGGGTTGTCAGAGGGTGGGTTTGACCGCTGGCGCATCGGCGCCGCAAATTCTGGTCAATCAGGTGATGGACCGCATCAAGGCGCTGGGCGCGGTGTCGGTGCGCAAGATGGAGGGCATCCAGGAAACGGTGAAGTTTCCGCTGCCCAAAGGACTGAAGCTCTAAAAATTACAATGGCACCATGCTAGACATTACCCTGCTCCGAAAAGACCTCGACTCCGTCGTTGCACGACTTGAGACTCGCAAAAGACCCCAAGCCTTTCTGGACGTGAACGCGTTCAAAGCGCTGGAGACTGAACGCAAAACCATTCAGATGCGCACGGAAGACTTGCAGGGCCAACGCAACAGCCTGAGCAAACAAATTGGTCAGCTCAAGGCCAAAGGCCCGGCAGGGCAGTGTGAGGTTGATGCCGTCATGGCTGAAGTGGCGGGTCTGAAGTCCGAACTGGAAGCTTCGGCAACGCGTCTGGACCAGATTCAGACAGATTTACAAAGTTTGCTGCTGGCCGTGCCCAATCTGCCGCACGAGAGCGTGCCGGTGGGTGAAGACGAACATGGCAATGTGGTGGTGCGCAGCTGGGGTACGCCAAAGACTTTCGGCTTTGACGTGAAAGATCATGTGGATTTGGGTACACCACTGGGACTTGATTTCGAGATGGGCGTCAAGCTGACTGGCGCGCGCTTCACGGTGATGAAGGGACCGATTGCCCGGCTGCACCGCGCACTGGCGCAATTCATGCTGGATGTGCAAACACAGGAACACGGCTACACCGAGTGCTACACGCCCTACATCGTGAACGGCGACACGCTGCGCGGCACCGGCCAGTTACCCAAGTTTGAGGGCGATCTGTTTGCCGCGAAGAAAGGCGGGCAAGAGGGAGAGGCTCAACCGGATAACAGCGCACTCTACCTGATTCCCACCAGCGAAGTGACGCTGACCAACTTTGTGCGCGATGAGGTCATGGCAGAAGCCGCGTTGCCGATCAAACTCACCGCGCACACGCCGTGCTTTCGCTCCGAGGCCGGCAGTGCCGGGCGCGACACGCGTGGCCTGATTCGCCAGCATCAGTTCGACAAGGTCGAGATGGTGCAAATTGTGCATCCCGGCAAGAGCTACGAAGCGCTTGAAGAGATGACTCGCCATGCCGAAGCCATTTTGCAAAAGCTGGACCTGCCGTATCGGGTGATGGCGCTGTGCACCGGCGACATCGGCTTTGGCGCCAGCAAAACCTATGACCTGGAGGTTTGGCTGCCGGCACAAAACACGTTTCGTGAAATCAGTTCGGTGTCCAATTGCGAAGCGTTTCAGGCGCGTCGCCTGCAAGCCCGTTTCAAGAATGCACAAGGCAAGAATGAGCTGGTGCATACCCTCAACGGTTCGGGTCTGGCGGTGGGTCGAACGCTGGTCGCGGTGCTGGAGAATTGCCAGAATGCGGACGGTTCAATCTCAGTGCCACCAGCCTTGCGGCCTTACGTGGGTGGCCAACACGTCCTGGGTGGCAGAAGTGACAACGTTTGAACGGGGCAGAACCTTGTCTTGAATCAAGGTTCCACCTCGGGTTTACACGATGTACCGGGGGATAATATGACCCACGTGATGCTCGGCAATCCCGGGCGCGCTGAACGCCTTGACCTCATGAACTCCAAAGGAAAGCTATGCCTGCCTGGTTGCTGTACACCGTTTTTTCAATGTTCTTCATTCTCACTGCCACCGCGCTTTTCTTTTTCACTGTGACGCGAGGGGCCTTGATCTTGCGTGGTGTCATGCCGGGTTTGCCGGACGATGCGGATCATGTGTATCCCATTTACTCGAACCTGCGGCTCATTCGGATGATCGATTTTCAGCCCATCATTGCCGCCATTTTGCTGTTTCAATATGACAGACTGGTGTCCGCTATTACCAGTGGCTTGCACCACATGGACTTGCGCGGCAAGAAGGTGCTGATCACCTCTTGTGCCTTTGGCAATGTGATTCCACGGGTTGTGACGGCTGCCATCAAATCCGGTGCGCAGCGCGTGCTGATTGCCGACATCATCAAGAACGAACTTGATCACGCGCAGGGCAAACTCATCGAGCACGCCGGCAAAATTGAATTTCTGCAAGAGAACGCCACGGCCATGAAACAGGCTGACGGCTCGGTCAACGCCAACGTGATCTTTTTCCTTCTGCACGAACTGCCACACCACCTTAAAGGCCAGGCTTTGAAAGAAGCCGGACGGGTACTGGCACCGGGCGGCAAGCTCTACCTGGCTGAATTTCATCGGCCGGACCTGTGGGTGCTGCGGGCGCTGAGCTGGACGTACTTCAAGGTTTTTGAACCTCTCGGTCTGGCGCTCTGGGATACCCATGACCCGCTGACGCAACTGGAAGCGATGGGTGGTTTTACCTGCGAACGCCGCACCGTTTTTTTTGGTAATTTTCAGATCATTGTGGCAACCAAAGACAGCGTGGCCTGAAGATCGAGAGTGCGCTTTGCGGCAGCTATTTCAGGCGTGACCGCGACTTGCAATTGACGCGCAATCGGCCCACAATGATTGGACGCCAAATGCCGCGACTATGAGTTTCTCGGGTAGTGGCGATCAGAGCAGCGCCATCCAGGAAGTCTGGTGCCTGGTCTGGCGGATTCTGCGACTGCGCAGTTAGCGATGTCTTGATGACTTCCACAACTGACGGTGAAGGAGTTTGCCATGTTCAAACACATTCTGATCCCCACAGACGGCTCTGAACTTTCCAATATTGCGATTGCCTATGGCGTCAAGTTCGCCAAAGAAATCAACGCCAAAATTACCGGCTTGACGGTGACGACGCCGTACCACATATTTGCCGTCGAATCCGTGCAGATAGCCGACACCGTTGAACAATACAGTGCGGATATGCAGGCGCTGGCCGCACGCCACTTGAATGTGATCAAGCAAGCGGCGAGTAGAGTCGGCGTAGAGCACGAACTGGTGCATTGTGTCAGCGAGCATCCCTATGCGGAAATCATCAAAACTGCGCAAGAGCGTAGCTGCGATATTATTTTCCAGGCATCGCACGGCCGACACGGTGTGGGTGCGTTGATTATGGGCAGTGAAACCCAAAAGGTGTTAACCCACAGCAAAGTTCCTGTGCTGGTGTTTCGCTAGGGAATTCTTGGCGGAGAGGGTGGGATTCGAACCCACGGTACCTTGCGGTACGCCTGATTTCGAGTCAGGTACATTCGGCCACTCTGCCACCTCTCCTATGTCTCGATCGGTCGTGATTGTAGCAGCGAGCTTGCCAGCTGAAGCCGGACTCAAACACAACATCCCGGCGCATCAATCAGCGTCGATCATCAGCTGCAGGCTGGCGATGATGTCCTTCGAATCGACGTCGTTGTGGGGTTGCAGTTTGTCGATCAGACCGGGCAGGGCCGCACCCCCTTGCGTGCGCAATAGGCCAATTGCCTGACCGGCATCTTTGGGTGAATCGAAACCGGTACTCTGCAACAGCAGGCGACCGTCAACATCAAGTAGTTTGAAGTAAAACTTGCTATCGCTTTCGCGGTATTGTTTGAAAAGAGGCTTTGCGGTCTTGCTGGTTTTGGCCGCTTTACTGCTGACCTGAGTGCGCAGATCCCGCAGACCAACGACACGACGCAAATCAGCAGTGAAGGGGGTGGAAAGCTTGCGCGCTTTTTTGGCACCGGCCAGCAAGATTTCTTCCATCTTGCCCGGGTCTGCCATTAGCGCCGTGTAGTGCTCGCGCATCGGGGCCAATTCGCGGTCTATGCGCTCAAACAACACTTGTTTGGCATCGGCCCAGGCAATGCCAGCGGCGTAGGCTTGGCGCAAGGCGAACGTTTCTTCAGCGCTGGCAAAGGCCTGGTAAATCTGGAACAAGGCCGAGCCTTCGGTCTCTTTGGGTTCACCTGGCGCGCGTGAGTCGGTCAGGATGCCGGCAATCAGTTTTCGCAAATCTTCGCGCGGTGCAAAAAGTGGAATGTGGTTGTCGTAGCTCTTGCTCATCTTGCGCCCATCCAGGCCCGGCAGGGTGGCCACACTGTCTTCAATGGCGGCCTCGGGCACAGTAAAGTGCTCTCCGTAAAGATGGTTGAAACGCTGCGCAATGTCGCGCGCCATCTCGATGTGCTGGACCTGGTCGCGTCCGACCGGCACCTGGTGCGCGTTGAACATCAAAATGTCGGCTGCCATCAGCACGGGGTACATGAAGAGACCGGCATTGACGTCGGCGTCCGGTTCCTGTTGCGCAGCCGTATTTTGATCCACTGCTGCCTTGTAGGCGTGCGCCCGATTCAGCAAACCCTTGGAGGTTACGCAAGTCAACAACCAGGTTAGTTCCGGTATCTCGGGAATATCAGACTGGCGATAGAAGGTGACGTGCTCGGGGTCCAGCCCGGCGGCCAGCCAACTGGCGGCAATCTCCAGCGTGGAGCGCTGGATGCGCGACGGCTCGTCGATCTTGATCAGGGCGTGGTAGTCGGCCAGGAAGTAAAAACTCTCGACATCAGTCCTCAAACTGGCCTGCACCGATGGTCGGATGGCGCCAACATAATTGCCCAGATGGGGCGTGCCGGAAGGCGTGATGCCAGTCAGGAATCGTTTGGAACTCATGAAGAAAATACTTTTCTGCAGTTTTGCGTCGGTCTAGCCAAAAAGCATGGCGATCGGGGTCAGTAATATATCCAGCAGCCAGTAGCTCAGGGTCATCAAGGGTTGCATCCACAATGAACTGACGACCCCCGCAATGACCAGTCCCATGACGATGAAAAATCCCCAGGGCTCAATCCGGGATACCAGTTCCGCCTGACGGTAGGGCAGCAGACCCACCAGGATCCGGCCACCGTCCAGTGGTGGCAGCGGGAACAAATTGAAGGCAAACATCACCAGATTGACCAAAATGCCACCTTGCGCCATTTTGAGAAAAAATGGCTCGGTTATGTCAGTGCCTTTGAGCACATAAAACAGGGCGCCCCATAGAAGGGCCTGAAGGAAATTGACACCCGGCCCGGCCAGTGCCACCCAGATCATGTCGCGTTTCGGGTTGCGCAGTTTGCCAAAGCGCACCGGCACCGGCTTGGCATAGCCGAAAAGAAACGCACCAGAGGTCGCAAAGTACAACAGCAGTGGCATCAGGATGGTGCCGACAGGGTCAATGTGTTTAAGCGGGTTAAGCGTAATGCGCCCCAGCATATAGGCCGTGTTATCACCAAAATGGCGTGCCGCGTAGCCGTGCGCCGCCTCATGGATGGTGATGGCGAACAACACCGGCAGGGCATAAATAGCGACGGTTTGAATCAGTTGTGCAATATCCATTGGGCGATTGTCTCAGAGACCGGGTTTCAAAGTCCGACAGCCGCCAGCCCACCGCGCCCCTGGCGAATGAGAACCGGTTCGCCGCCGGTTAGGTCCACAACTGTCGTGGGTTCCAGTGCGCAGGCGCCCGCGCTGATGACGGCTGCAATCTGGTTTTTATAGCGTTCCAAAATGTCTTGCGCGTCATTGATCGGTTCGGTTTCACCGGGCGGGATCAAAGTCGTCGCCAGCAACGGCTCATGGTGCAGTGCCAGCAGCGATTGCAATACCTTGTGGTCGGGTACTCGCAGGCCAATGGTCTTTCGCGACGGGTGGCTCAATCGACGCGGCACCTCCTTGCTGGCTTCCAGGATGAAAGTGTAAGGCCCGGGTGTGGCCGACTTGATGAGTCTGAATTGCTGATTGTCGACCCGTGCGTAGTTGGCCAGCTCGCTCAGGTCGCGGCACAAAAGAGTCAGGTGGTGCTTGTCGTCGACACCCCGGATGCGGCGCAACTTGTCGGCCGCCACCTTGTCGTCCAGATGACAAACCAGAGCGTAGCTGGAATCGGTTGGGACCGCCAGAATGTCGCCTTTGTCGAGCAGGGCAACGGCCTGCTTGAGCAAGCGTGCTTGCGGATTGTCGGGGTGAACTTCAAAGAGTTGGGCCATGGCCGTATTGTCGGCGAATGTCGGGCTAACGTTGCGGTCTGGATGCGCCTTCAACCGGCAGATGCCTTGCCATCTCGTGAGCCGACAACAACGCATTGCCAACGCCACTGGCGGCGATCACCGCAATGCCAAGCCAGGCCAACGAATCGGGGACATGGTCGAACACCAGCCAGCCGGAAAGTGTGGCAAAGGCTATTTGCGTGTAGAGGTAAGGCATAAGCACCGGGGCAGAGGCCCGCAAGTAGGCGCGGATCAACATCAGGTGGCCGAAGGTTCCCAAAGAGCCGATCAGCATGAACCAGACCCAGTGTGCCAACAGGGCTTCGGTGCTCCAGCTAAAAACCACGATCGGACTCATCGCCAGGGCGCCCACCAAGCCGGTGTAAAAGTGGGTGGTATAGGGGTTTTCTTCTCCGCTCAGGCGACTGGTCAGCACTTGAAACCAGCCATAAGCGCTTATCAGCAGCACTGGAAACAGCAATGCCCAACTGAACACCTGACCACCCGGGCGGATGACCAGCAGAACCCCGCACAAGCCAGCAGCCATCAACAGCCAGCGCCGGTAGGAGACATTGTTCTTCAGTACCCATGCAGCCAGCGCCATGGCCACCAGGGGCGATAGCATCACCATGGCAGTGAATTCGCCCACCGGTAGATATCGAAGGCCAAAAAAGGAACAGGCGCTGGTGATCAACAGCAGCACACCGCGCAGCGTCTGAAAGCGCGGGTTGCGGGTGGCAAACAATTTTCCCCGTTGCACCGGAAAGCGCAAGATGAAGGTCACTACGGCTTGAAACAGGTAGCGAAACCAAAGCAGCATCAGTACCGGGGCCAGTGTGGTGGCGTGTTTGGTTGCGGTGTCGAGTGCGGCAAAGGCCAATGCGGCAATGACAATCAGCAAGACACCAACACCCTGCGGTGTGCGCATGAACGACACGGGAAAGTCAGAGACCCGTTGGGGCAGATACCCCGGGATCGCTGTCAGTGGGATTTTGAATTCGGTCGGACAACAGTTCCCACACCGGCGTCAAATGGTCTGGCAGATGGGGTAGCGTTCCCAATTCGGTGTGGCTCTCGTTCGGGCTATGAAAGTCGCTGCCACGGGATGCAGCCAATCCAAATTCGCGGGCGGTGTCGGCGTAACTCAGGTATTCGGCAGCAGTGTGGCTACCCGTGACCACCTCCACACCCAGACCGCCATGGGCTTTGAATTCGCTGAAAAGTGCAAATTCTTCGTTGGCGCTGAACTTGTAGCGGGCCGGGTGTGCAATGACGGCCACACCGCCAGCCTGCGTGATCCAGGTGACGGCATCCTTCAGGCTGGCCCAGCGGTGTTCCACATAGCCGGGTTTGCCTTCGGTCAGGTATTTGCGGAACACCTCGTTGGTTTCCCGGCAGACGCCGCTGTCCACCAGAAAGCGGGCAAAGTGGGTGCGGGAGATCAACTCGTGGTTGCCGGCAAACTTCAAGGCTCCGTCATAGGCTCCCCGAATGCCAACCTTGGCCAAGTCATCCGACATGGCCTTGGCTCGCTGTCCGCGCCCACCCCGGGTTTGCACCAGTCCGAGTTGCAGAGCCGGGTTATTCGCATCGAATCCCAAACCCACGATATGAACTGTTTGATGAATAAAGGTGACCGAAATCTCGACGCCTGTCAGGTATTTCAGACCCATCGCCCTGGCAGCGGCCGCGGCTCTTTGCTGACCCCCGATTTCGTCATGGTCGGTCAGTGCCCACAGCTCTACGCCATTGGCTTTGGCGCGTGTGGCAAGCGCTTCGGGTGTCAGAGTGCCGTCGGAAACGACGGAATGGCAATGAAGATCGGCGTTCAGAATGGAGGTCACAGGCCCATTCTAAAGCTCGGCTGCCTCTACCAGGAAGCGGACCCTTCGTACGCCATTCCAGGCGTCGGCGTCAAGGCGGAACGCAAGTTTGACACGGGCTGGCAACGGCTCGGTATGGCCAAACCAGATGCCGTCCACCGGCTGGCCCTGGTGTTTGAGTTTGAGGGCCAAGTGTTTTTCACCCACCAGGCGTTGCGACACCACTTCCAGTTCTTCGCTGAAAGTGGGCGGCGCAAAGCCCTGGCCCCACACCTCTTTGTGCAACACGTCCACCAGTTCAACCCGGCGGTACTCCGGCTTAAGTGGTCCGTCGGTATCCGTCCGGCGTGTCAGTGTGGCGGCATCCAGCCACTGCTGGGCGACCTCGTTCAGCCCTCGCTCAAAGAGGTCAAAGTTCTCTTCGGCTATGGTGCAGCCTGCGGCCATCGCGTGGCCACCAAAGCGCAGCAGCACGCCGGGGTAGCGCTTTGCCACCAGGTCCAGGGCATCGCGCAAATGAAAGCCGGCGATGGAGCGCCCGGAGCCTTTAAGCTCATGCTCGTGGCCCGCTGCCTTGCTGCGCGCAAAGACAAAGGTCGGGCGGTGTAGCTTGTCCTTGATGCGTGACGCCACGATGCCCACCACGCCTTCGTGAAAGTCGGGGTCGAACACGCAAATCGCTGGTGGCGGTGCCGGTTCGTCATGAAACAGCGATTCGGCGACAGCCAGCGCCTGCTCGCGCATGCTGCCTTCAATTTCGCGTCGTTCCCGGTTGATGCCGTCGAGTGTTCTGGCCAACTCGGTGGCGCGCGTCGGGTCGTCGGTGAGCAGGCACTCTATGCCCAGCGTCATGTCTGACAGGCGACCGGCCGCGTTGATGCGCGGCCCTACGGCAAAGCCAAAATCGAAGGTGGTGGCGACTTCGGCCTGGCGTGCAGCGGCGACAAAAAGCGCCGCCAGTCCAGCCGGCATGGCGAGCGCGCGCACCCGCTTCAAACCTTGCGCAACAAGACGACGGTTGTTGGCGTCGAGCCTGACCACATCGGCCACCGTGCCTAGCGCGACCAGCGGTAGTAGTGCATCCAATTTAGGCTGCGTGGTTGCATCAAAGGCGCCACGTTGCCGCAATTCGGCGCGTAGCGCCAGCAGCACATAAAACATGACTCCGACACCGGCGATGGATTTGCTCTCGAACAGGCAGCCCGGCTGATTCGGATTGACGATGACATCGGCGTCTGGCAGTACGATTTGATCATTGATGCTGGCGGGCAGGTGGTGGTCCGTGACCAGCACTTGCAGTCCGAGAGCACGCGCTCTGGCCACACCTTCAAAGCTGGCAATGCCGTTGTCCA
>JANXLW010000190.1 GCA_025354965.1 Betaproteobacteria bacterium | reverse complement strand
GGCAATTCGCCAAAAGTCCAGTTGGAATAGCGAAGTCCGGCCGGAGCTGGCGCAATGTCTGCCTTGTGACTAGCTGCCGGTGTCGCACGGTCAGGAGACCGAGGGGTAGCTTTTTCGACCGCAGCCAGTGTGCCTGCATCCTGCATCATCTTCAATCCTGCCAGCGCCTGAAACGCACCGCGTGCCCGGCTCCCCAACTCCGCCTTCAAGGCACCCAGGTTGCGTCCGCTGCCAAGCTGACGGCCGTGTTCATCCACCACCCGAAAGTTCATGAAGAAATGCGGGCTCAGCATATCCACCTTGATGTCAGCCCGAACAACGTCCACCGAAGTTGTCAGCCGCACCAGCTTCAGCAACGCGTCCAGCAGCGAGCCGTGGCCAAATACCTCGGTAGCATTCAGCGCTTTGGCCATTTTGGCGGCAGTTTCGGGCAGCGGCACCAAGCGCGAGCGGGGGCGTTGATGCAGCGTTTTGATCAGCGCCTGAATTTTGTCTTTCAACATGCCGGGCACCAGCCACTCACATCGCTCCTCGTTCACCTGGTTCAGCACAAACAGCGGCACGGTCACGGTCAATCCATCTTTGACGTCGCCCGGTTCGTGCAGATAAGCGACAGCGCAGTCGACACCGCCCAGACGTAGGGTTTTTGGGAAAGACTGGGTGGTGATGCCGGCCGCTTCGTGGCGCATCAGCTCTTCTCGCGTCAGCAGTAGTAATTTCGGGTTTTTCTTGATCTGCTCGCGGTACCATTTCTCAAAACTGTAGCCACTGCACACGTCGGCGGGCAACTGCTGATCATAAAAGGCGTATATCAGCTCTTCATCGACCAGCACGTCTTGTCGGCGTGCCTTGTGCTCCAGATCCTCCACTTGTTCGATGAGCTTCAGGTTCGCTTCAAGGAATGGCAGTTTGGTCTCCCACTGACCCGCCACCAAGGCCTCGCGAATGAATATCTCACGTGCCGCCGCGACGTCAACCTGGCCGAAATTAACGCGCCGGCCGCTGTAAATAACGATACCGTACAGCGTAGCGCGCTCCAGTGCGGTCACCTCTGCCGCTTTTTTTTCCCAATGCGGATCAAGCAGTTGTTTCTTGAGTAAATGACCCGCCACCTGTTCCAGCCATTGCGGCTCGATGGCCGCAATGCCACGGCCAAACAGGCGCGTGGTTTCGACCAGCTCGGCGGCAACGATCCAGCGCCCCGGTTTTTTTACCAGATGAGCGCCTGGATGCGGGTAAAACTTGATGCCGCGCGCGCCGAGGTATTCTCCATAAGGACCTTCGGTTTCCAGTTTGCAACCAATGTTGCCAAGCAAACCTGCCAGCATCGACAGGTGCAATTGTTCATAACTGGCCGGCGTCGTGTTCAGCCGCCACTTGTGCTCGGCCACCACGGTGTGCAATTGCGAATGAATGTCGCGCCACTCGCGAACGCGGCGGATATTGACGAAGTTTTGACGCAACAACTGTTCGTATTGGCGGTTCGACAACTTATGTTGCCCCTCACCGCCTTTGCCATCATTGATCCACTTCCAC
>JANXLW010000362.1 GCA_025354965.1 Betaproteobacteria bacterium | reverse complement strand
GGGCTTGGATGCGGGTTGAGCGGAAATTTTAATTCGTATAACACGTGGGTTGGTTTCAAACTCTCTCTTCATCTTGGTTGGATGCCGCCTGAACTCAAATAATCATATTTTTCATCCATATACATCATTTATGCCTAAAACTCTCTTTGAAAAAATCTGGCAGAACCACGTCGTGGCGCAAGACCCTGACTGTCCTGCTGTTCTTTACATTGACTTGCATCTTATCCATGAAGTAACGTCTCCACAGGCATTCACGGAATTGCGTTCGCGGGGGTTGCGGGTGCGCCGCCCAGACCGCACGGTTGCGACAGTAGCGCACGCCGGCCGCATATTCGCCGATGGTGCCAGTCGATTGCAGCGGCAAGGCGCGCCCATTGCAGGTCACAACATAGCGGCTCTCGTTCAGACCCGTCACGTGCACTTCGATGCGCTCCAGCGAGGAGTCCACATAGCGGGCGGTACCACCCGGTGCACCTTCTTCACCCATCACATGCCAGGGCTCCAGTGCATTGCGCAAAGTGAGTTCGATGCTGGCGGACTGGATCGAACCAACAATAGGGAATCGGAATTCGTAATGTGGAGCAAACCAGCTGTTGTCAAATGCATAGCCCGCGCTGCGCATCTCAGCCATCACATCGTCAAAATCCATTTTGATAAACGTTGGCAGCAGGAAGCGGTCATGCAACTCGGTGCCCCAGTGTGTGGCTGGTGCCTTGAATGGCGTCTTCCAGAAGCGCGCCACCAGTGCGCGCAGCAGAAGTTGCTGCACCACGCTCATGCGCGGGTGCGGTGGCATCTCGAAGGCGCGCAGTTCCAGCAAGCCCAGGCGACCGGTGGCCGAGTCTGGCGAGTACATCTTGTCGATGGAAAACTCGCTGCGATGGGTGTTGCCGGTAGCATCGATCAGGATGTTGCGCAGCGTGCGGTCCACCAGCCAGGGCGGCATGCTCTGACCGTACAGTTCCCGGTTTTTGTAGATCTGCTCAATGGCGATTTCAAGCTCGTAGAGCTGGTCATTGCGGGCTTCGTCAACGCGTGGTGCCTGGCTGGTTGGGCCGACAAACATACCGCTGAACAAATAACTCAGCGATGGATGGTTGTGCCAAAACAGCAGCAAACTGGCAAGCAACTCGGGCTTGCGCAAAAACGGGCTGTCGGCCGGTGTGGCACCACCCATCACAAAGTGGTTGCCGCCACCGGTGCCGGTGTGACGCCCATCCTTCATGAACTTCTCCGCCGACAGACGCGACTCGAACGCCACGTTGTACAGGAACTCGGTATTCTTGACCAACTCCGCCCAGTTGGTGACCGGATGAATGTTGACTTCAATGACGCCAGGGTCGGGTGTGACTTGCAGCAGTTTCAGGCGCGGGTCGCGCGGTGGCGGGTAGCCTTCGAGCACAATGGTCACGCCCAGGCTTTCGGCCGTGGCTTCGATGGCAGCCAGCAACTCCAGATAATTTTCCAGCTTTTCCAGCGGTGGCATGAAGATATACAGAACACCCGACTTGGCACCCACTGCCTCGGCCTTGGGGCCGCTGGCACGACGCGGATCGCGCACTTCCACACACAAGGCGGTCCGGGTGATCCAGTGCGCCGACTCCTGCTGCTTGGGCACGCGAGCAAACTCTGCCGGTTCGGTTTGCGCGGCGCTTTGCGCGCTGACAGCCATCGAGGCTGAAACGGGGCCGGTTGTAGTTTGAAGTTTTCGCGCAGCCTCAGGTGCCGGGCCGGTGCCGGACAGGTAGGGCGTGGCGCCAGAATGACCAGACGTTTCGCTGGTCGAAGAGCCAGATGGGGATTTCAACGCTTCAGTGAACCCAACTGGATGAACTTGGGGTGATCCGGCTGCATAACGTGCCGCGATGGCTCCATGTGCCGGCAGTTCAGAGCGCAGTGCGCTGGGGTCTTGCTCCAGCAAATAGGGGTAGTCACTCTCGCTGACCCAAGGCAGGGAGTCGAGCGGAAGGCGCAGACCCATGGGCGAGTCGCCCGGCATCAGGTACATGCGTTCGTCACGCAAGAACCAGGAACCGGTAGTCCATCTTGCCTCACTCGAACTGGCTTCCTCTGCCACTTTGACAGGCAGCACGTAACCGACAACGGAATCGAGCTTCTGTTCAAACACCCGGCGCAACCGGGCCCGCTCCATTTCGTCGTCGAGCTTTGAATTGAACGGATCGACATTGACCGGCAGGCGACGTTCGCGCCACAAGTAGTACCACACGTCTTCATAGGCGCTTTGCATGAACTTGTCTGTGATGCCAAGCTTGGCTGCCAGGGTTTGCGTGAAGCGCCGGGCGTCTTCGCTGCTGTAGTGTGTCGGCAAACGCTCGTCGGTAAACAGTGCGGGGTTGCTCCACACGGGCTGGCGGTCGCCGCGCCAATAGATGTTGAGCGCCCAGCGCGGCAATTGCTCACCAGGGTACCACTTGCCCTGGCCGAAGTGCAGAAAGCCGCCAGCACCATATTCGGCGCGCAACTTTTGCACCAGTTCGGTGGCAAAACCACGTTTTGTGGGGCCTAAGGCGTCAGTGTTCCATTCTGGTGCATCACGGTCATTCACCGCCACAAATGTGGGTTCACCTCCCATCGTCAGACGCACGTCGCCGGCCGTCAGATCCTTGTCGACAACGCCACCCAGCGCCATAACCTCATTCCACTGATCTTCTGTATACGGTTTGGTCACCCGGGGCGACTCGTAAATGCGCGTGACCGCCATATGGTGCGCGAAGGTCACTTCGCACTTGTCCATACCGCCCTCAATCGGTGCAGCGCCGGAAGGTTGCGGGGTGCAGGCCAGCGGAATGTGGCCTTCACCCGCCAGCAAACCTGATGTAGCATCCAGCCCGATCCAGCCGGCGCCGGGCAGATAGACCTCACACCAGGCGTGCAGGTCCGTGAAATCAACCTCGGTCCCGCTCGGGCCGTCGAGAGATTTCACATCCGGCTTCAATTGAATCAGGTAGCCCGAGACAAAGCGAGCAGCCAGACCGCAATGGCGCAGCAGTTGCACCAAAAGCCAAGCTGAATCGCGGCACGAGCCGGAACCCAGTTTGAGCGTGTCATCGGGTGACTGCACGCCGGGCTCCATACGGATCAAATAGCTGATGTCGTGGTGCACCATCTGGTTAACATCCACCAGGAAGTCGATAGTGCGTCGTTTTCGCCGGTCAATGCGGGCCAAACAGGCTTTCAGGCGTTTGCTCAGATGCTCGGTCGCCAGATAGGGCGCCAGTTCCTGCTTGAGCAGGGCTTCGTACTTGAAGGGATACTTTTCGGCGCTGGGTTCCAGGAAGAAGTCAAACGGGTTGTAGACCGCCATCTCGACCACCAGATCGACTGTCACTTTGAATTCACGCGTCTTTTTCTCAAAAACCAGGCGCCCCTGGTAGTTGGAGAACGGATCTTGCTGCCAGTTGATGTAGTGATCGGCTGGTTCAACCTTGAGCGAATACGAAATAATCTTGCTGCGGCAATGCGGCGCTGGACGCAAACGGATCACCTGAGGTCCGAGGTTGACCAGTCGGTCGTATCTATAGTGGGTAACGTGGTTCAGGGCTGCGTGAATGGACATGGATGGTCTCGTTGATTTGGCAAGGCAAGGCCTTACCGTGAGTAGACACTAGCAATGTTGGTGCCAGTGACGGCCTGGCCAGTCTCTACGGCCTTAGCGGCTCTACCAAGTTGCTACATCGCCTCGGTCAGCATGCCACGGTAATCCTGTGCACTGGCCAGGCGCGGCCCGGTTTTGTGACAATGGTCGGCCAGTGCGCCAGCGATGATTTTATCAAACAAGGACGGGTCCACGCCCATGGCAGCCAGTCCGCTGGGCAGCCCCAGTCGGGCATTCAGGTCTTCGATTGCCACGGCAATGTCGCTGCCGGATGGCAAGCCCATGGCGTGTGCCATACGCTCCAGACGCTTTTCTTTCTGCATCGATTCGGCACTTGCGTTGAAGCGAATCACCGTTGGCAGGAACATGGCGTTCAATGTACCGTGGTGCAGGCGGGGGTCGACTCCGCCCAGGCTATGACTGAGAGAATGGACGCAGCCCAACCCCTTTTGGAAAGCCATGGCACCCTGCATTGACGAGCTCATCATGTTCAAACGCGCATCCAGGTTGCTGCCGTCCAGTGTGGCGCGTTCTATGTTGGCCCAGCCGCGCGCCAGACCATCCAGCGCAATGCCATCGGCCGGCGGGTTGAAGACCGGCGCCATGAAAGTTTCCATGCAGTGCGCAAGAGCGTCCATGCCGGTGGCCGCAGTGAGTTTGGGGGGTAAACCGAGTGTCAGTTCGGGGTCGCAAATTGCCGTCTTGGGTACCAGATACCAGGAGTGAAATCCCAGCTTGCGATGATCGTCCACAATAATGATGGCCCCGCGCGCCACCTCACTACCGGTGCCACTGGTAGTGGGTACCGCGATCAGCGGCGCCACTTTATCCGTGATGCGCGGTGAGCCGCCTTCTATGGTGGCGTAATGGGTCAACGGACCTTCGTGTGTGGCGGCGATTGCCACCCCTTTGGCGCAGTCGATAGCAGAGCCGCCGCCGACGGCGATCAATCCGTCGCAGTTGTTGGCCCGGTAAACCGCAACGGCCGCGCGCACCGCGGCCTCGGTCGGGTTGGAGGGTGTCTGGTCAAACACGGCCACCGTCATGCCAGGCAAGGCGTCCAGCGCTTTCTGCAAAATACCGGCCGCTTTGACACCCGGGTCAGTCACGATCAGCGGACGGCTAATGGCGACTCGCTGGCACTCCTGTTTGAGCAATTTGATGGCGCCGCAATCAAACTGGATTTGAGTCAGGTAGTAGATAAGTGCCATGGTGTTTTGCGGTGTAGTATTAAAAGATGCACTGTACCAAGAATAGGCACTGCCATGACCAACTTGAAACGCCAGGATTTTCGATTTTTTCATCGGTTGCGGGTGCGCTGGGCCGAGGTGGACATGCAAAAGATTGTCTTCAACGCCCACTACCTGCTGTACTTTGATGTCGCGATTGCTGATTACTGGCGTGCATTGGCACTGCCGTATGAGGTCACCATGCAAACGCTGCAAGGTGACTCGTTTGTAAAAAAAGCGACGCTCGAATACCATGCTTCGGCACGGCTGGACGACCAGCTGGATGTAGCTCTTAAATGCAGTCGTATTGGCAACTCGTCATTTACCTTCAGCGGGGTTATTTTTCGCGGCGAACAAAAACTGATCAGTTGCGAGCTGATTTACGTATTTGCCGATCCCACCACACAAACCTCTAAAACCTTACCCGACGCAATGCGCGCTGTCTTGCTGGGCTATGAGGCTTGGGAGCCGATGGTGCACATGGAGGTAGGCAGCTGGCAGGATTTGGGTCCACCGGCCAGTCAGGTTCGCACTGAGGTTTTTGTCGATGAGCAAGGTATTCCCATGGCGATGCAGGAGGATGCGGCCGACGAGACGGCGGTGCACGTGCTGGCGCGTAACCGTTTAGCCTTGCCGGTGGCCACCGGGCGATTGTTGCAGCAGGCACCAGGTGTCGGTCGCATTGGCCGTATGGCGGTCAACCGGGTACTGCGCGGCTCCAACCTGGGGCGCGACGTGCTGCGCGCCTTGATGCAGGCGGCAGCCCAACGCGGCGACCATGAAGTGATGCTGCACGCCCAACGCACCGCCGAAGGCTTTTATGCCCGGCTCGGTTTTATGCCACGCGGTGAACCATTTGAGGAGGCCGGCATAGTGCACATCGAAATGGCGCAAGCGCTGCCATCGGCACTGGTTTAAGGCGCTCTAGATATCAGCCAGCAAAGGGTAGGGCGGTGCAGCGACGATCAGCGCTGGCCCACCGACGCCAGCCAGATGCAGCCCGCCGGCTTCAGCTGCCGACACTTGCATCGAGACTATCGCAGCAAAGCCTGAACCTGTAGGCAGCGCAGCCGCCTGCGCCACCAAGCCGCAGGGTTGAGCGTCATCTCCGTCCTGAAATACTTCGTCACCGGCCTTCATTGAGACCGGTGAATGCACTAAAAAGGCCCGCCGCTTCAGGGTGCCGCGATACTGACTGCGCGCCACCACTTCCTGACCGGGGTAACAGCCCTTCTTGAAATTCACACCGCCGACCGACTCGTAATTGAGCATTTGCGGCACAAACGCGTCGACGATAGGCGCGCTGATCATGGCAATGCCGCTGCGCACTTCGCCCCAGGCCCAGTCCTGTGGGCTCAGTGCAGCACCGGCAGGGCCGACTTCGCCGATCGGAGCCAGCCACAACGCTCGACTTACACCGTCAGCGGGGTATAGAAACACAAGCGATGCATTGGCAATGTCGATCCGGGACCAGGCTGTGCCATAAGTTACCGCCACTGAATCAATAGCAGCTCCGGCCAGCCCAAAGAGAGCATAGTCACTGCTGGCATCAACCAGTTTGACCTTGGACCGCAAGATGAACCTGGAAAGACTTTTGATTGTGGTGGCCAGGATATCCTGGCTGCATACCAGCAAAATTTCGGTGTGATTGCGCTTGAGGGCGTAGAAGCTCGCCAGCATGCGGCCCTTGGCCGAGCAAAAAGCGGCCAGACGCGCCTCCGACAGACCCAACATGGAAAAATCTTGTGTCAACTGGCTTTGAAGAAATTGGGCGGCGTCAATGCCGTCGACCCGGATGACGCCCAGATGCGCTAGCGGCGCAACACCGTTAAGTGTGAATTGCATGGCGTGAATTATCATCGCCCATCCATTTCCTCGAAAGCGTAGGGCTGTGCGTCGTTTTTTTTCCATTTTCGTTGTATTTTTGACTTTGACTGGTGGTAGCGCTGCCTGGTGGCTGAACCACAGCCTGCCGCTGAGCGCTGCTACCGTTGACTTGTCGGTGGAGCCGGGAACCTCTGTGCGAGGTGTGGCGCAAGCAGTGGGCGATGCCGGGGTGCAGATCAATCCAGCGCTGTTGTACTGGTGGTTTCGCCTGTCTGGGCAGGCTCGCCAGATCAAGGCTGGCAGTTACGAACTCGAACACGGAATTAGCCCGTTTGGCCTGCTGCGAAAACTGGTGCGCGGCGAGGAAGCACTACGGGCCGTGACGCTGGTCGAAGGTTGGAACTTCGCCCAGGTTCGCGCTGCGTTGGCAACGGCAGATCAGTTGGTACCGGAGTCAAAGGGGTTACCCGACTATTTGGTCATGAAAGTACTCGGCCGGCCGGGGCTGCCTGCGGAAGGTCGTTTTTTCCCGGATACGTACACCTACGCCAAAGGCAGCAGCGATTTGGCTGTGCTTAAACGTGCCATGCGGGCGATGGACAAAACGTTGGGGCTGGTCTGGCAACAACGATTACCCGATACGCCCTTGAAGACGCCAGAACAGGCGCTAATTCTGGCCAGCATTGTCGAGAAGGAAACGGGCCGCGCCGGTGACCGGCCAATGATTGCTGGTGTCTTTGCCAATCGACTGCGCATGGGCATGATGCTACAAACCGATCCGACGGTCATTTACGGCATGGGTGAATCCTTTAGCGGCAACTTGCGCCGTCGTGATCTGCAAACTGACACTCCCTGGAACACATACACCCGTGTCGGTTTGCCACCCACCCCGATTGCCATGCCGGGCAAGTCGGCGCTGCTGGCAGCTGTCAGGCCGGCTCCAACCAAAGCGATTTATTTTGTAGCACGGGGCGATGGCAGCAGTCAATTCAGTGCCAGCCTGGAAGAGCACAATCAAGCCGTCAACAAATACCAGCGCAAGCAGTAAGAACAAATGGCAACAGGAGCTTACTTGGAGGGTTTATTCATCAGCTTTGAAGGTATTGATGGCGCAGGAAAGTCGACGCATATCGACGCGCTGGCGCAGACTTTTAAGGCTCAGGGCAGGGCCTTGACCGTGACGCGCGAGCCGGGCGGTACAGCAGTGGCTGAAAAGCTTCGTGTCATCGTGTTGAATGATGCCATGGACGCGATGACAGAGGCGTTGCTGGTGTTTGCAGCCCGCCGTGATCATCTGCAAAAGGTTATCGAACCCGCACTGCGGCGCGGTGAAATTGTGTTGTGCGACCGATTTACTGACGCGACCTTTGCCTACCAGGGTGGCGGACGCGGCTTTGACCTGGCGATGCTTTCAATTCTGGAGCATTGGGTTCAATCGACCGGATCGCCAACGGCCAACTTTATCCGTCAGCCCGATCTAACCGTGTGGTTTGATCTGCCAGCCGAAATTGCGGCACAACGTTTGCAGGGTGCGAGAGCCCCGGACAAATTCGAGACGCAACCGGTTGAGTTTTTTGGGCGTGTCGCTGGCGGCTATCGCAATCGCATGATGGCCTGCCCCGAACGCTTTGCCCGCATCGACGCCAACGCCGACCGCGATACCGTCTGGCGCGACGTTTTAGGGGCGGTTCAGGCCAAGGGCTGGTTGCCATGAGCCCGACTGCGTTGGCGCCTTGGATTTCCGCGCAAGCCGAGGCACTGCTGACCCAGCGCGGCCACGCCTGGTTGCTGGCTGGGCCGTCAGGGTTGGGGCAATACAGCCTGGCCCTTGAGTTGGTTCGCGCCTGGCTATGCGACAAACCATCCGCACAGGGCGCCTGCGGCTTGTGCGGTAGCTGTCACGCCATTGACGTGCGTACCCATGCCGATTTGTGTGTCCTGATGCCAGAGACCCAGATGCTGGAGTTGGGTTGGCCCTTGAGTGAAAAAGCGCAGTCCGACATCGACGACAAGAAGCGCAAAGCGAGCAAGGAAATACGGGTTGAAGCGATGCGCGAAGCCGTCGAATTTTCTCAACGTACCAGCGCCAGGGGTGGTGTCAAGGCGGTGCTGGTGTTTCCTGCTGAACGCATGAATCACGTCACCGCCAACGCTCTGCTCAAGACTCTGGAAGAGCCACCCGGCGACGTGAAATTTGTTCTTGGAAGCGAAGCTGTCCACCAACTGCTGCCAACGATCCGAAGTCGTTGCCTGAGCCACAGCATGGCGTGGCCCCCGACCGATACCGCGCTGGACTGGCTGCAAGGGCAGGGCGTCGCGCCGACGCAGGCCGCGATCTTGTTGCGTGCTGCCGGGGGTCGCCCGGCCGACGCCCTGCTGTTTGCACAGGCAGGCCGGGATGCACAAACCTGGGTCCAGCTGCCCAGAGCGATGCAGCAGGGTGATGTCAGTGTGTTCAAAGACTGGTCACCAGCGCTAGCCGTGGACGCTCTGCACAAGTTGTGCCACGACGCGCTGGCTGTCAAGACCGGTGCCAATCCGCGTTTTTTTGAATCCGCCGACCTTCCCTCAGGGAGCTCTTTCAATTCTTTGACGGCTTGGGCGAAGGCATTGGCGGCCACTACCCGAACCGTGGAGCACCCGTTCAATACTGGCTTGATGCTGGAAGCGCTTGTGAGCCAGGCCCAATCCGCCCTAAACTCGAGGCTCTAATGACCCATCATGAGTAATTCACCTGTATCCACTCCCCGCCCAAGCGTCATTCAATTGGCGATCAAGGAAAAGTCTGCACTTTACGCAGCCTATATTCCGCTGTTTACAGAAGGGGGGGTGTTTATACCAACATCTCGCGAATACAAACTTGGCGACGATGTTTACGTGCTGCTGTCACTGCCAGAGGACCCTCAACGCTACCCCATTGCCGGGAAAGTGGCGTGGGTGACACCCAACAAAGCGGCCAACAACCGCACCCAAGGCGTTGGCGTGCAGTTCCCCAAAGACGAAAAATCGCGTCTGATCAGGCTCAAGATTGAAGAGATTCTGGGTGCCCATATGGCATCTGATCGGGCTACGCAAACCATCTGAAGCGGCAACCCGGTCGGTCGGCGGTGTTGCCAACACGATTGCCCATGTTTACCGATTCGCACTGTCATTTGACATATCCCGAACTGGTCTCGCAACTACCTGCGATTCGCCAGGCGATGACCGAAGCGCAAGTGACACGAGCCCTTTGTATCTGCACGACACTCGAAGAGTTTTCTGCCGTTCACGAGTTAGCCACCCGCTACGATAATTTTTGGGCAACGGTCGGCGTGCATCCGGACAACGAGGGCGTCACCGAGCCCAGTCTGGAAGATTTGTTGAACCTGGGCCACCTGCCGCGCGTGGTCGGCATGGGTGAAACAGGTCTCGACTACTACCGTATGGGAGATCGCAACGAGGCCGACATGGCCTGGCAACGCGACCGCTTCCGCGTCCATATCCGGGCGGCGCGCCAGCTCTGCCTGCCGCTGGTGATTCACACCCGTTCCGCTTCGGTTGATACCCTGGCCATTTTGCGGGAGGAGGGGGAGGACGGATCGGTCGGCAGCGCCGGCGGGGTCTTTCATTGCTTTACCGAGACCGCCCAAGTAGCGCGTGCGGCGCTGGACATGGGTTTTTATATTTCATTTTCGGGTATCTTGACCTTTAAAAACGCACAGGACTTGCGCGATATTGCGGCGTTTGTACCACTTGACCGTGTTCTGATTGAAACGGACAGTCCCTACCTGGCACCGGTGCCGTATCGCGGCAAAACCAACAATCCTTCGCTCGTTCCTTTTGTTGCTGCCGCGTTGGCGGCGCTCAGAAAGGTGACGGTGGAGGAGATTGCGGAAGTGACCAGCTACAACTTCAATACGTTGTTCAGAGGGGTGTTGCAGTGAGATTTTCCTCTTTTTATAATCTAATGTATAACTTTAAGTATTTGATATATATCATTGTTTTATATACATATTCATTCTGTAGTGCTGGTTCATATGACGATTTTTTTACCGCCATCAAACGGGATGATGCCGACACCGTTACCGCGTTGCTGAGTCGGGGCTTTGATGCCAATACCCTGAGTCCGGGGGGCGAACACGGTCTTTTTTTGGCGATTCGTGAGTCATCGCTCAAGGTAACCAGCGTTTTGCTCAGCTGGCCCAATATCAATGTCGAGGCACGCTCCGCTCAGGATGAAAGCGCGCTGATGCTGGCGTCGCTGCATGGCCTCAAGGAATGGTGTGTGCAGCTCATAGCGAAAGGTGCAGATGTCAACAAGCCAGGATGGGCGCCTTTACATTACGCGGCGACAAATGGACATCTGGCTGTGATTGATTTATTGCTGGAGAACTACGCGTACATTGACGCCCAATCGCCCAACGGCAGCACGCCGCTCATGATGGCTGCGCAATACGGCACGCCAGCGGCAGTGAAGTTGCTGCTTGAGGCTGGCGCCGATCCCATGCTCAGGAATGACCTTGGTTTGTCGGCCATCGACTTTGCGCAACGCGCCGAGCGAGCCGATTCAGCAGCCATCATTGCTGCCTTCATCCGGCGCCGTCAGCCGACTGGAGCTTGGTGACGCCCCTTGTATAACTTCATACGATGTATATTATGTTAATATAAAGCCTATGATATCTTGAGATATTTCTGTCATCCGTCGAAGTAAATCTGTGTCCAACATGCGAACTAAAATTGATTCGGACGCAAACCCCTGATTTCAAAAGAGCGTGGTTGGCAGGTTTAACTTGTTCCTACAACTTTAGGAAACCGAAAAGCTGATTGTGGGCGCACTAGGATCCGCGAATGAAGATCCAAGTGCAATCTCACCACGCCCATGCAGCACACATTCTTCCCGCCTGAGCAAGAGATCCGAGCCGCCGCCGGAAAAGCGTAGCCAGCTACCGTAGGAGCTGACATCCACGAACATCATGCTACCGTTGCGCCAGTCTATTCGAGCGTGTGTTCGAGAAACTCGGGGATCGTTAATGACAAATTCGGCCTGCCGCAGGCGTCCAATATGAATCGGCAATTCAAACGATTTATAGACTTTTTTGTGGTCTAACCAGACCAGCTCAATCTGGCCGCCCAAGGCATCCGCACGGGCCGAGTCCTGTATTGGAACAAGGTCCGATTGCATCGTCAGAAAGCCTGATGCAACGTCTTCCTGCCAGTCGACCTGGTAGACGGTACACGGTTCGGCTCGGCCCCGGATGCTGATCGGACCCAACATACGAAAGCGCACACCCTCTGCCTCAGCCGCTCCGTCCAGTGCCGCACTGTTCGCCCAAATTTGTTGTGGGCCGGACAGATCGCTTAGCCGGGCCGCTACATTGACAGCGTCGCCGTAGCAGTCACCCGCCACAATTTCGACATCACCACTAGCGACGCCAATGCGAATCGGCATCCGGTTGGCAGCCGGTATCTGGCCCATGCGCTGTTGATGTTTGCGCTGCACCTCCACCACCGCATTGATGGCAGACGGATTGTCCAAAAACAAAGCCAACACACCATCACCCAGCATTTTGACAACCCGGCCACCATGCGATTCAATGGTTTTTGCAATCCAGGTTGTTACCTGGGTCACGGCCTGCGTTGCCTGCGCATTGCCAAGGGCTTCAAAGACACTGGTGCTGCCGAACAGATCGGTGAATACGACAGTAGAGTGAACGCTCATTCCCGACAAACCCTTTTTTTACCTGGACACAGTTTAGGTCATATCCACGGCTTTCTGCTCGTGACCCCAAAACAGCAGAGCATCGCGTTGTTCCACCAGTAAACCAGATAGGGCACCCACAGGCAACATCACTTTGGTGGCAACGTGGCCATAGGGCAAGTTCGTGAGCACGGGTACCTTGATCTGCTGGCGCAACCAATCGACAACGGTCTGAAATTTGTAGCCCCGGTCATGCGACGTGAGTTTGTACTCAGTGAACTGACCCAAGACAATCGCTCTTTGCCGACTTAAAACGCCAGCATGTAACAGTTGTGTCAACATTCGCTCGATGCGGTAAGGGTGCTCGGCGACATCTTCCAGAAAAAGTATTCCCGCTTTGATCGGCGGAAAATATGGTGTGCCCAACAAAGAATTCAGTACCGACAGGTTGCCACCCCAAAGAATTGATTTTTTTATGTGATAGCTAACTATCGGGTTGTGGTCACGGTTTTGTCGCCAGCCCGCGCCCTCCCCTTGTCCGGAAATGAAATCACCAAAGCAAGCCTCCATGATGTCGTCAGGCACTTGCTGCTCGCCGTGCCCGTGACCATCATCTAAGTCAGGCTTGCCGCCAACCCCAAAACCTTCGCACAGCGCCGGACCGGCCCAAGTGATACTGCCGGTGCGTGCCAATACGGCACACTGAAACGCGGTGAAATCACTGATGCCGACAAATTGGGTTCCTCGTTCGATCGCTTTGGCCACCACTTTGTAATGAATGCCATCCAGAATGCGGGTCAGGCCGTAGCCGCCGCGCGAAATCAAGGCGACATCGGCGCCACTGGCAGCGGCCCGGTGGATGGCAGCCAGGCGGGTCTCATCGTCGCCAGCGAAGCGCAGGTGGCTGACCAGCGCGGCTTCATCGATCTCGACCTCATGCCCCAGCGCCTTGAGTCGCGCTACACCGCGTTTAAAGGCGGCCTTGTCGCGCACAGCGCCCGACGGCGAATAGAGATAGATGTGTTTTTTCATGAAAAGCGGGGGCCGAATCTGAATTTCTAACGGGTGAAATACTTTACCGCGGCCTGGGCGATGGGCTCGCCCTGCTCTTGTACAAAGTGCCCGGCCTGCTCAATGAGCAGGGGTGGCGGACAGCCGCGAATCAATTGCTGCAGTTTGTGCATCACAGGCAGACCAAGTACTGGATCTTTGCAACCAATCGCCATCATGGTCTGGCCGTTCCATCGGTCACGCCAGAATTCGCGTGCCTGCCTTGAAATGGCCGCGCCGTCTGAATTTTCAAATTCAGGCACCATGCGCGGAAAAACCCGCAGTGCGGCGCGGTGGCCGCTGTCCGGAAAGGGGGCCTCATAGGCGGCACATTCCTGTGCGCTTAGCAGTGGGTCGCTGCGCGCAAACAGACGGCCAATATCGAATTCGGGGTTCCTGGCGCACATCTCGCGCCACGCTAAAAAGCCCGCCGACAAAGGGATGTCGCCAGTGCCCAGCGCGGTATTCATCACAAGCAGACCGCTGTAACGACTTTCGCTTGCCAGCGGCAAGGTCAGACCCAGCAAGCCGCCCCAGTCCTGCACCACCAGCACGATGTTTTTAAGATCCAATCGCTCCACAAATTCCAGCAGCACCTTCCGATGCCAGCTAAACGAGTGAAAAGTATCCTTTTTGGGTTTGTCGCTCTTGCCAAAACCGATCAGGTCGGGTGCCACTACCCGGTTTGCGCTGACCAGAAATGTCGGTATCATCTTTCGGTACAGATAGCTCCAGGCCGGATTGCCATGCAGGCAGAGATAGGTTAACGGCGCATCGCGCGGGCCTTCATCCAGATAGTGCATGCGCAGGCCGGCCAGCGCTGGCAAATCGCTCAGGTAGTGGGCCTGCCATGGGTAGCTAGCGAGTTTCTCAAATCGTGCCTCTGGTGTTCGCACGGCGTCTTCGCGAACGGGGCTACTACTCAATCGAACATGATCGCGTTTTTGTCTGAAAAAGTTTTGCAGCACTTCCGCACATTCAGACGCCAACACCCCGCCCAACACCTGCGTCTGATGGTTAAGCTGATCGACAGCAAACAAGTCAACAAGCGAACCCGCTGCGCCCGTTTTGGGGTCTAGTGCGCCAAATACGACACGCTTCAAACGCGCATGCAGCATGGCACCGACACACATGGCACACGGCTCCAGCGTAACGAAAAGTTCACAGTCTTCCAGACGGTAATTGCCCACAGCCTGAGCTGCCGCCCGCAGCGCCATGATTTCAGCATGCGCGGTCGGATCATGCGCATCAATCGGTGAGTTGCGGCCGCTAGCGATGACCACACCATTTTTAACCACCACTGCACCTACCGGCACTTCGCCAGCAAACCCAGCAGCGTGTGCCTGGGTCAGCGCCTGGGTCATCAAGTCTGCATCCGTGGCGTTTGAGATCATGGTCAATTTTTCTGGGGTGTCTCGGGGTGATCGTCGGTCAGAGTCTTGGTTCCCTGCATCGCAGCTTCGGTTGCAGCCTTTATCTGCTGCTGGATCTGTTGGGGTTGCGAAAGTGCGTTACCCGCAGCGCTGGCTTCGGGCGCAAACGGTGTTGCTGACGCGGCAGAACCGCTAACCCCAGGCGTCCTGATCACAGTCACAGTGTTGAGTTGCGTCCTTGCCAAAAACCCGACAAATAGCAGGACCAAAATCAAACTTAAAAGGCCAAAGATCGAGCGCATGGATTCAGTCTTTCGCGGGATGCATGGCAAGCTTGTCCATCCAGATCGCGAGTTCACGTTCGCTTTCGTTACCCGATGCGTAGATCTGGCGCATGGCGGCGTGGGATTCGGGTCGGTGTTGGTTGAGTTTGACCTTGCACTGCAGTTCGGTCACGCACAGTTCGAAAGCCGCTATACCATTCATCATCTTCTGCTGGTACTCCTGCGGTAGCGCACGCCACTGATCTGCGTAGACTGGATCATTGTCATGAATCAGGTACATCAACAGTCGGTCCTTGTCGTCAAACTGCTCCATCAGTCGTGCTTGTACCGTGCAATGCACCGTCAAGTAGTTCCAGGTCGGTACCCGCACTAGGTCTGGGTAGACCCGCGGTGTCATGTAGGCATGCGGACCCATGAATGTGACGACGGCCGTCGGACGCGCCAACAAGTAGCGCCAGTGCGGATTGGATTTGGCGCAGTGGCCCAGCAGCAGTGTCCGCTCGTTTTCCTGCACTAGGTGCAGTGGCAGTGGCGTGACATAGGGAAGTCCGTCATCGTCATTGGAGATCAGGCTGGCAAAGGGATGCGCGCGTATCAAATCACAAGCAACTGCCGCGTCTTTGCTGCTGAATTGGGTTGGCACGTACATGAATCACCTACCTTGACTGTTCATTCCCACTCAATCGTGGCTGGCGGCTTGCTGCTGATGTCATAAGTAACGCGGTTGATGCCGCGTACCTCATTGATGATCCGACTTGACACCTTTTTCAGCAGCGCATAGGGCAACTCGGCCCAGTCGGCGGTCATGAAATCGCTGGTTTGCACGGCGCGCAAGGCCACGACATAATCGTAGGTACGACCATCACCCATGACGCCGACGCTCTTGACCGGTAAAAAAACAGTGAACGCCTGGCTGGTCAGCTCGTACCAGCTCTTGCCGCTGTCTTCATCGACAAAGTTACGCAACTCTTCAATGAAAATGGCATCGGCCCTTCGCAACAAATTTGCGTACTCTTTTTTGACTTCACCCAGAATGCGCACACCCAGACCCGGACCTGGAAACGGATGCCGATAAACCATGTGATGCGGCAAACCAAGTGCCACACCCAACTCGCGCACTTCGTCCTTGAACAACTCACGCAGCGGCTCCAGCAATTTGAGGCCAAGCTGCTCAGGCAAGCCACCTACGTTGTGGTGGCTCTTGATGGTGACGGCTTTTTTTGTTTTAGCGCCGCCAGACTCGATCACGTCCGGATAAATGGTGCCTTGCGCCAACCAAGCCACGTGGCGCGCCTGGTCGTTCTTTAGCTTGCCCGCTTCGCTCTTGAACACTTCGACAAATTCGCGACCTATGATTTTGCGTTTGGCTTCGGGTTCGTTCACACCCTTGAGCTGCCCCAAAAACTGATCTGCGGCATCGACCCGGATGACCTTGGCGTGCAGCTTGCCGACAAACATGTCCATCACCAGATCGCCTTCATTCAGGCGCAACAAACCATGGTCAACGAAGACGCAGGTGAGTTGGTCACCAATGGCGCGATGGATGAGCGCCGCCGCCACGGACGAATCGACGCCACCGGACAGACCCAAAATAACCTCCTCCGAGCCGACCTGGGTGCGGATTTTCTCCACTGCCTCGCTGATGTAGTCGCCCATGATCCAGTCCGGCCGCGTGCCGCAGATATCCAGCACGAATCGCTCCAGAATCGCCGCACCGCGTTTGGTGTGCGTGACCTCCGGATGAAATTGCACACCGTAAAAGTGCCGGTCTTCGTCGGCCATTCCAGCAATCGGACAACTGTCGGTACTGGCCATCAACTTGAAGCCGTGCGGTAACTCGGTCACTTTGTCACCGTGGCTCATCCATACCTGCAACATGCCGTGGCCCATGGGTGTGGTGTAGTCCTGAATGCCGTCCAGCAGTTGGGTGTGGCCATGCGCACGCACATCGGCGTGACCGAACTCGCGCTTGCTGCTGGGCGCAACCAGCCCGCCGAGTTGCACCGCCATCGTGAACATGCCATAACAAATGCCCAGTACCGGAACACCCAGTTGGTAGACCGCCTGCGGTGCCCTCAAGTCGTGCTCTTCATAAGTGCTGGCGTGGCTGCCCGACAGGATGATGCCCTTGAGCTGACCGTCGCGCGCGTAGGCGCGCAGCCAGTCTTCGCTCACGTCACACGGGTGCACTTCACAAAATACATGCGCTTCACGGATACGCCGTGCAATCAACTGCGTGACCTGGGAGCCAAAGTCGAGGATGAGAATTTTTTGATGCATTATTCGGCGCGGTAATTCGGTGCTTCCTTGGTGATTTGCACGTCGTGTACATGGCTTTCCCGAATACCGGCGGTGGTGATTTCAACGAACTCGGCTTTGTTTTGCATATCGTCAATCGTGGCGCACCCGCAATAACCCATGCTGGCGCGCACGCCACCAGCCATCTGGAACACGATGCCCACCATGGAGCCTTTGTAGGGCACACGGCCTTCAATGCCTTCCGGTACCAGTTTGTCGGAGTTCGGATTGCCCGTTGTGGACTCTTGAAAATAGCGGTCTGCGCTGCCCTGTTGCATGGCGCCGATGCTGCCCATGCCGCGATAGCTTTTGTAGCTGCGGCCCTGAAACAGAATGACTTCACCGGGCGCCTCCTCGGTGCCAGCGAACATGCTCCCCATCATGACAGTACCGGCACCCGCTGCAAGTGCTTTGGCGATATCACCGCTGAAGCGAACGCCACCGTCAGCAATCAGGGGAATGCCACTGCCCCTAAGCGCTGTCGCCACATTGTCAATCGCCATGATCTGCGGCACGCCAACACCAGCCACGATGCGAGTCGTACAAATTGAGCCGGGTCCAATGCCAACCTTGACCGCATCAGCGCCAGCTTCGACCAGCGCCAGTGCTGCCGCACCAGTGGCAATATTGCCGCCGATGACATCGACTAGCGGGTAGTTTTGCTTGACCCAGCGCACCCGTTCGAGCACACCTTTGCTGTGCCCATGCGCCGTGTCCACCACGATGGCATCCACGCCGGCGCGCACTAGCGCCTCAACCCGCTCCTCGGTGCCAACGCCAACCCCAACGGCAGCGCCAACGCGCAGTTTGCCCTGCGCATCACGTGCCGCATTGGGAAAACTGGTTTGCTTGGTGATGTCCTTGACGGTGATCAGGCCCTTGAGCTCGAAGGCATCGTTAACCACCAGCAAGCGCTCGATCTTGTACTGGTTCAACAGTACCTTGGCCTGCTCCAGCGTGGTGCCATCCGGCACCGTCACCAACTTGTCGCGCCGCGTCATGATGTGGCTCACCGGCAAGTCAAAGCGGGTCTCGAAGCGCAGGTCGCGCCCGGTAACAAGTCCCACCACTTTGCCGCCGTCGCACACCGGAAAGCCTGATACCCCCAACTGCTCAGACAAATTCATGACCTGGCGCACCGTGTGCTGTGGCGTAATCACCACCGGATCACGCAACACGCCAGACTCATAGCGTTTGACCTTGGCAACCTGTGCTGCCTGATCCTGCGGCGACATATTCTTGTGCACGATGCCAATGCCACCTTCTTGCGCGATGGCAATTGCCAGCCGGGCTTCCGTGACGGTGTCCATGGCAGCTGACACCAGGGGCAAATTCAGCGCAATATTGCGCGAAAAACGGGTTGCAAGTGAGGTGTCCTTGGGCAGGACCTGGGAGTACGCCGGTACCAACAAGACATCGTCGAAGGTGAGCGCTTTGCCGATCAGGCGCATGTTCTAAGCTCCAAATAATCAATTGTACCCACGCGATGCAGGTCGGCTTGGCACGGGATGGCGATGGACGGACATCGGAAGCCGCCCAAAGGCACAGTGCAGTTGAAATTTACTGCCGAGGGCGCGTAAACTTCACTCATGAAGCAAATTCGGTATTTACTGTTAGCGGTTTGTTGCGCAATATCCATGTCCGCGTCTGCACACTGGCAGTGGATCGACAAGGACGGACAAGTGGTGTTTAGCGACCTTGCTCCGCCGTCGGATGTTCCTGAAAAAAATATTTTGAAGCGACCCGTTGAGCGGGTCAAAGCCGCCAGCGCGGGCGAAACGTCGTCTCCGGCGTCGGCTGCTACGCCGCAGAGCGCAGCCAGTGCCATTAAGTTGAGCGGTGTCGACAAGGAATTGGCAGAAAAGAAAGCCAAGGCCGACGAGGTTGAAGCCGCAAAACGCAAGGCGTCGGACGAAAAAATTACAAAGGCCAAGGTTGAGAATTGCGCACGCACCAAACAGGCTAAAAGTAGTTACGAGTCCGGCATGCGCATCGCCCGAACCAATGAAAAAGGCGAACGTGAAATTCTGGATGATGCCGCCCGTGCCAGTGAGCTCAAACGTATTCAGTCCATTATCGATTCCGACTGTCAATAGCCGACTTTGTCTGAGACCTGGGTGGCCGCGAGTTCAGTAGCCAGCCTTGGCGCCGACGCGTTTCTTGCTAAACAGCCCGGCACTTCGCGCACCCTGCTGGTTAAAGCGCTCGCGGCGCGCTGCCTTGGGGTCAACTGCAAGCGCCCGATAGACTTCCACACGGTCATTGTCTCTTAGCGTTTGCTGCAAGCCCGACTTGCGACCCCAAACACCGACCACAGTGATTTGTGGATCAATCGATGGAAAAAGCTCCAGCAATCCACTGGCCTGCAGTGCATCCGAAACGGTGCTGTTGCTGGCCAGCCGCAGCACGATTTCTTGTACCTGGCGCGCACGAGGGGAGTAGACCACTGCGACTTGAATACTCATGTCACTCGCCATACACCTGACCGGCGCGCTTGACAAACGCATCAACCATACTGCTGGCAATTTTGTCAAACACCGGGCCCACAAGCTTGCTTAGTGCCGCATTGTCAAATCCGTAATGCAGCGTCAACTCGACCCGGCAGGCGCGCTGCTTCCCTTCGCCCAGCGGGACAAAGTTCCATTCACCATCCAGTCTTGAAAACGGACCGTTCACAAGCTTGATACTGACCTGGCGATCCGGCACATGTTCGTTGCGGGTGGTGAATGTCTGACGGATACCACTGAAGGAAATGCTGATTTCAGCCGTCATGCCGCCTTCGTCCGACTCGACCACCCTGGCCCGATCACACCAGGGTAGAAATTTGGGATATTGGTCGACATCAGTCACAAGAACATACATCTCGGACGGGCTGTACCAGATCAGGACGGACTTCTTGACGGTTTTCATAGAATGGAGGTCTGCGCGGGATTGTAGACAAGCCTTGTTCGCACGACTTACAACCCCACAATTACCCCATGGCCAAGAAACCCGAAACCGCTGCTCGAATTGCCGACAACAAAAAGGCCGCCTACAACTATTTTTTTGAAGAACGCTTTGAGGCCGGTTTGGTGCTGGAAGGCTGGGAGGTCAAGTCGTTGCGCGAAGGCAAGGTGCAGCTAACCGACGGCTATGTCGTCATTCGCAACGGCGAGTTATACGTCATCGGTCTGCAGATCAATCCGCTGGGCACTGCGTCGACCCATATCAATCCCGACAAAGTACGGACCAAAAAGCTCCTGATGCACAAAGAGGAGATCAAGCGACTGATCGGCAAAGTTGAGCAAAAAGGCTACACGCTGGTGCCACTCAATTTGCATTGGAAAGCTGGCAAGGTGAAATGTGACATTGCCCTGGCCAAAGGCAAAGCCGAGCACGACAAGCGTGACACCATCAAAGACCGTGAAGGCAAGCGCGAGGTGGAGCGTGCCATGAAAGGACGAAACCGCTAAGAGCTTAGGTCACCCAGCTTGCGCAGTGGATGCGTCTGGACAGACCAGGGGCTGACAAAGAACGGTGCCACCATTTCAGGGGTGACGTCCTCAATGCTCGCCGGTTTCCAGTGCGGCAAGTTGTCTTTTTCGATAGCTAGCGCGCGAATACCTTCCACCGTTTCACTTTGGCTTGCGCTGCGCCCCAGGTGTTGCGGCGCAAAGCAGTGGCGAACCAGATCGCGCTCCATGCGCAGGTCGTCGGCTAGCGCCATGTCCCGACCCCGGCGAATTTGTTCCAGTACCACATGCAACATCAGCGGCGAACGTTTTCGCAAAGTGGTGGCCGTTTGCTGCGCCCATTCATCGTTAGCCGTCTCCAGCGCATGCACGATGGCAGAAACAGATTCCAGTGAAAAATAGCGATCAATTTCAACTGTAGCCAGCCTACTGGATGCGGGGGCAGCGATCGAGTACATCGCAAGCCATCGGTCGATAGCACCTTCTGCAGCAAAATCCGTGTTTGCCAAAGCATCCCAGGCCGACGCCAGCTGGGTTACGTCAAGGCAAGTGTCTGCCAGACCCAGGGCCATTGCTTCCCCTGCCCCCAGCGCTTCGCCGGTCAGGGCCAGCCACTCGCCAGCGTGCGCTGGACAGCGGCTCAGGAAATAGCCTCCACCGACATCTGGAAACAGGCCAATGTTGGTTTCCGGCATGGCCAACCGGGTGCGCTCTGTGACGATCCGAATGGTGGCGCCCTGGCTGATGCCCATGCCGCCACCCATCACAATGCCGTCCATGAAAGCAATATATGGTTTGCTGTAGCTATGGATCAGGTGGTTGAGAATATATTCTTCGGTGAAGAAATCTTCCAGCTCGGTGTTGCCAGCCAGCGCCGCCTGGTGGAAAAAACGGATGTCTCCGCCGGCGCAGAAAGCACCAAACGGTCCGGTCTTGTTGCTACCGCGAATCGCTACCGCCTTCACCCGCTCATCTTCGCACCATGCCAACAGACATTGCGTGAGCATGCGAATCATTGAAAGTGACAGAGCGTTGAGGGCTTTGGGCCGATTCAGCGTGATGAAGCCGACCTGCCCGCGAACTTCTGTCAGCACGTCCGGTGTGTTTTCTGAGGTCAGTACAGCCGTGCTATTCATGCGCGGTTTCTCCAGCCGATCAACTCATTGAGCGCCAGAGCGCCAATCACCAGCGCGCCACCAGTCAGCACGTTGGCCCCGGGTACTTCGTTGGCGCCGACCCAGGCCAGCAGGATACCGAAGATCACTTCAAGCAAGCCGAGCAGCGACACCTCAGGGGCTTGCAACACCCGTGCGCAAAGCACCGACAGCGCCGACGGGATAGCCAGTTGTACCACACCCAGCCCGGCCAGCAGCGCCAGGTCGTGCATTGAGGCCTGAAACGGAAACGCCCACGGCAGGGTCAGCAGGCAGGACAGCACGGCGCCTATCAACACTGCGGGGATCAGATCGACATTGCGGCCTTTGGCTTGTGCGTGCTGGGTTACTGTCCAGTTGGCTGCGCCTGAAATTGGCACGCATAACGCCACTAGCGTGCCCACCAAACTGACGCCCTGGCTGATCTGACTACCGTACATGTAGGCGATGCCGCAGCCGGCCACAACGATGGCAACCCAGGTTCGTGCGGCAATGCGGTGACCGATGAAGATGCGTGCCGACAGCGCGGTCAGCAATGGGCCGATCGACATGGTGACCAGCACATTGGCCACAGTGGTCAATGTGATGGCGACCATAAAGAAGGTAAACATGCCGCACCAGCAGAGCCCCGATGTCCAAAGTGCTTGCCCACCGTTGCGCAGTCTTTGAAAGACCGCCCGACCCTGAAACAGCGGCAGGATCACCAACAGCGACAGCACCGTAAAGAAGCTGCGCCAGAAGGTCATTTCAAAACTGCGGGCGTGCTCCAGATGGCGCGTCACGACACCGGCGATAGACCACATCAGCGTCACTGCCACCATCAGGAGAACGGCGCGATTGTGCGTCAACTTCAGGTTATGCATAACTACTGATCATCAGGTCAGGACGGAGTCCATCCGACAACATTCCGCAGCCTGGTCTGACCGGCAAGGCTTACAAACTTTCGCGGCTGGCTTTTTTGCGCTCATGTTCTTTCAGGTGGCGCTTGCGCAGGCGAATCGACTTCGGCGTGATTTCAACCAACTCGTCGTCTTCGATGAATTCGACGGCGTACTCCAGTGTCAGTTGAATTGGCGGCGTAATCTTGATCGCATCTTCCTTGCCGGAGACGCGGAAGTTTGTCAACTGCTTCATGCGCACGGCGTTAACGATCAAGTCGTTATCACGGTTGTGGATGCCCACGATCATGCCTTCGTACACCG